>NZ_JAQVHI010000046.1:0-14676 GCF_028696275.1 Lascolabacillus sp. | reverse complement strand
TACTTTCCGCTATTTCTAACTTCATTGAACACTTTTGCTGCTTCTGAATATTTATTTTGCCATAGAAGTGCTTTTCCAAGCATGGTTTGAGCTACTTGCTTAGTTACACGCCAAACACTATTATCATATGCGTCCTGTTTTTCGGCAAGATATCCAGAATTGATTGCATCATTCAAATCCTGTTCTACAAGTGCCCACAGTTCTTCTTTAGAAGCTTTAGGCATCTGATACTCATCAGGAGTTAGTTCGTGATCTACAAGTGGAACTTCTCCCCACATTGAGATTAGATCGAAATAGGCAAATGCACGGAAGAACTTTGCCTCAGCATGAGCTCTTTTCTTTACATCGGTGTCAGGTTCTATATGACCTAAAATTACATTTGCCTTATATATCAAACTGTAATAACTTTCCCAAACACCACGTATGAAACTTTGGTCAGAACCAAATGAGAACTCATTGCAACCTTCTAATTCAGCATTGTCATTTCGACCTCCACCTCCTGCCCAGACATCGTCAGACAGAGCATTTTTAAGCATGGTATAGTTGTAATATGTACCTTTTAATTCGATGTATAGTGCATTAGAAGCTGCTTCAGCATGCTCATCAGTTTGGTAATAAAAAGAATAGTCCAGAACACCTTTTTGCGGAATATCAAGTCTGCTTTCGCACGAAGTATTGCTTAGCGCAACCAAACCAACTATTAATAATAATAAATATTTATTTTTCATGTTGTTTAATAATTAATTTTAACTGAAATGAATAATTAGAAAGTAACTGCTAAGCCTACAACTACTTTTTTAGAATTAGGATAACTACCTTTATCCACTCCAAGTGCACTGCCAACTCCTGTTACTTCCGGGTCGAAACCTGGGTAATCAGTAAATGTGAAGTAATCTTCGAGTGAACCATAAATTCGTAAATTATCAATAGATATTTTACTCAAAAGATTTCTTGGTATTGAATAACCCAACTGTATCTGTTTAATTTTAAAGAATGAGCCATCAAATACTGAACCCGATGATGTCATAAACTTAGTAAAATCTGTTGCATACGCTCTAGGAGTAGTACCATTAGGATTATTTCTAGTCCATCTGTTTTCTGTAAAATAAGTAAGTTGATTCAAGTTATAGTCGACACGATTTAGACCCATATAAATATCATTACCATGTGAACCAGTTCCGAACACTATTAAGTCAAAATTTTTCCATCCGGCAGTTAATGTAATACCGTATGTTAAGTCGGCAATACCTTTTCCAATTTCTGTTTTATCATTATCAGTAATAGCACCGTCTCCGTCCTGATCTGCAAAAATAGGTTCACCAGTTTCCTTGTCAACACCAGTAAACTCATATCCATAAAAGTACCATGCAGGTTTTCCAACCTCAAAACGGGTTATAGCTCCATAAGTAACTAAAGATGTTCCATCAATTGCAGCCAGTGACTCATGTATATAGGTAACTTTGTTTTTAAGGGTTGATATATTACCTCTTACTCCATAAGAGAAATCGCCAATTCTATCTTGCCAGCCTAATTCAAGTTCAATACCTTTATTAGTAATGTTACCTGCGTTTACAGGAGAAAAAGTATTACCAACAACTGTAGAAGCTTTAATTCCTGATACAATTAAGTCTTTGGTTTCTTTATTGAAATAATCGGCAGTTAATGAGAGTCGATTATTCAAGAAACGAGCATCAATACCGATATTGGTTTGTTCTGATGTTTCCCATTTTAACTGTTCATTACCAGTAGCAGAGGGGGCATAACCATTTACATAGTAGAAATCATTATTATTACCTATAGCAATATGACCGGTTGAACCAACAGATACGTTCCAGCGGTAACCTCCTAGTGATGCAGTTGATCCATTCTGACCCCAACTGGCACGCAGTTTTAAATGAGTCATAAAATCATTTGATCCCTTGATAAAGTCTTCCTCTGAAATTACCCATCCAAAAGAAGCTGCAGGGAAATAGCCCCAACGCTTTTGTTTTGGTAATACAGAAAGGTCAGCAGCATCTGCACGTAAAGAAAACTGTGCAAGATATTTGTTCTTATAATCATAGTTCAAACGACCAAAATAGGCTAGCTTGCGTGAGAAATTTTCTTCTCCACCTGAAATATCCTTTGCAGCATCTGAAGTTGCATAAGCGAAGTACCAGAATAGGGGATCATCCTGAAGGAATCCAATATTTTGATCGTCGCCACGTTTATTTCCGCTTACTCCAAAACTACGACTCTCACTAAATGATGTACCTAACATCAGAGTTGTATTATGATCTCCAAATTTACGATCATAGTTCATAAAGTTTTCCCACTGCCAGTATGTTGGACTATAATCTGATGCGTTTACCTGTATATAATCCTGCTTTGCAGTACCATGATAATAATAGTCATGGCTCACTCCGTATGAAGAAGATGATGATAATCGATATCCAAGTCTTGAAGTGATAGTCAATGGTTTTATAGGGTTAAAGTTTAAATATGTAGTACCATTGATATTAAAACCTCTGTTTTTAGTAAATGAGCGATCACGCATAGCAAGAGGATTTATAGCTTCAGCATTACCTGTGAATGCTGATATACCATAAAGATTGCCTTTTCCATCCCCTAACATATTTGGATGTTGAGCATAAGTATCTGCCATATGTTGAGGTAAATTGCTTATTGGATATAAAGGTTTTGTAAGAGGATCAAGTTGTAGCACTGATAAAAGTAAACTTCCATATTCATTACCTTCAGCTACAGATTGAACTTTATAGTGTTCTATTTGATTGTTTGTTACTACTTCTAACCATGGTTTGATTTTCCAACTGGCATTAATCATACCGGTGAGTCTGTTATAAGTATCACTGTTACCAACCACCATTCCATCATTATCCAGACTTGACAATGATAAATAAAGTGCACCACTTTCATTACCACCCTGGAATGTTAGGTTGTGTCTCATCATTGAACTATTTTCAAAAGCCACATCTGTCCAATCTGTATTTGTAACTCCATCCCAGTTCAAATTAAATGCACCTTCGGCAATTTTACCTGCTTCAATGAAATAGTCTTTATACTGCTGAGAGTTCATAACTTCAGGTATTCTGCCTAAACTTTGAGAAGTATGCTGAAGATTATAAGTTATTTTGCCACTTCCTTTTCCTCTTTTAGTAGTGATTAAAACAACTCCATTACCCGCAGCAGCTCCATAAATTGCTGCTGAGGCACCATCTTTTAATACCTCCATTGACTCAATATCATTTGGATCTATTCCTCCGATGTCGCTTGCAATTCTACCATCTATTACGTAAAGTGGTTCACTTGACCCATTTGAGCTGATACCACGAATTCTAACAGAAGGTGAAGCACCCGGACGAGCAGTTGAACTCAAAACCTGAACACCGGCAGTCTTTCCCTGAAGTGCCATCTCAGGACGAGCTATTGTTCTTGCTTCCAAATCCTCTGATTTTACTGAAGATACGGCACCGGTGAGTGAACTTTTTCTTTGAACACCGTAACCAATAACAACAACTTCATCCAATGCTTGCATATCTTCATCCATAGTTACATTGAGAGTATTGGCGCTTACAGTTTTTTCCTGGGTTATATAACCAATATAAGAAAAAACTAATGTAGCACCTTGTCTTACTGATATTTGATAATTTCCATCAATATCTGTAATTGTTCCATTAGTAGTACCTTTCTCCAGTACACTTACACCAATCATTGGTTCATTCTGAATATCCACAACTTTGCCGCTTACTTGTACAATGTTTTGTGCAAATAACAGGGGCACAGCAACCATTAAGGATAAAACTGACAAAATCAGTCGTTTAATTGAGTCTTTCTTGTTCATCTTCTTCTGTTTAGATAGTTAAATAGATTAATTTTTTTTATAGTCCACGAATAGGGAAAAGACGGACTATATCCAACAAATCCTTATCATGTCCTTTTTTCAATTCACATTCATTATCGAAAATCATTAAAGATTCATTATTAAGGTTATATGGCTCCCAATGAGGCAAGCCTTCGGTGTTAGGATCACCGGTTTTTGCAAAATTGATCCATGCTGAACTCATAATATTTCCAAGATCTATTGCCTCAGATCCTCCGCCAGTCATATTTCCATGAAGCGTCACATTATTAAATACAAAAGGTAGCTCCAAACAATGCATACTTCTGAGAATTCCGTCCAGCACTGGGGATTCCCAAGTGAAAAGATATGTATATACTGGAGCGTTACTAAATGATGACATTATATTACTGAATTCAACTACACTGGGTCTGAAAATAAAGTCGACGTCAAATAAATCTTTAGGGGTATAGTTTGGATAGGCCTTTTTGAAAGCTTCAATATATTCATTAACTCTGTTTCCATATTTGACCTTCAATTTCTCTATAGCCTGTTCTTGTGTGATATTTCGTATTGAAGGGTTGTATGTACTGGTACAAAACTCATGAAGTGTTGTGCCAACTAAAATTGGAATATTTTTACTCTGCTTAGGTGGAGTGGGGTAGAATAACTTAGATGGCAGAATATTTCCATCAATAGTGGGTGCCCAACCAAAAATAAATGTTTTAAATCCTTCTTTATCTGCCTCGACTTTAACCTCGGCAACTGCCTTTTCACCGGCTTCAAGAAGCTGCTGGTAAGGAATATTCTGGATCTTATCAATATCTGAAGAATTTAAGCCAAGCTCCCGGACAACAGCTGTACCGATTCTCCTGGACCATTTTGACTCCATTGTATTCAACATCGCTCCACTCTGAATGATAGCTTTGTGAAATAAGCCTTCTGCAGAAGGTGTTGCTAATAGTGTTGAAACTTTACCTCCTCCTCCTGATTGACCAAATATTGTAACATTAGATGGATCACCTCCAAATGAAGAGATGTTCTTATTTATCCATTCAAGTGCAGCAACTATATCAAGTATTCCAACATTACCTGATTCTTTATATTTCTCTCCATAAGCAGACAGATCAAGAAAACCGAGCACATTTAATCGATGATTTAATGAGACAACTACAATATCACCCTTACGTGAAAGATTTGTTCCATCATAAGAGGGCAGTTCGTGTCCGGAACCGGCTGAATAACCCCCTCCATGCAACCATACCATAACCGGCCTTTTTTGATTGCCGTTAATGCCAGGTGTCCAGATGTTTAATCGTAGGCAATCTTCATCCTGGTAACCATCATTCCAGTCAAAAGCAAATGCTTGTTCATCACTGTACCAGCCCATTCGTTTGCCCTGTGGTGATGTTGGACCATATGAGCGACTACTTCTAACGCCATCCCATTTTGTAACTTTTGTTGGAGGCATAAATCTTTCTGCTTCTGCATAAGGAATACCTTTATATATGTATATCCCATTTTCAATATACCCTGCCACCTTTCCGTACTCAGTGTTAGCGGTTGTAGCTTGTAAAGAAGTAGTAATTTCACTTTGATTCTCACATAATGATTCAGCCGTTTTACTATTTCGACAACTTGAAAATATAATTATGGAGGTAATAAATAATGGTATAGAATAAAATCGCATATTATATCATGGCTTAAATGTTTATGCAAATCTATAATATCATATAAAACTATGTTTTCAGAACTGTTTAATAAATTTTCATATTTGTAGAATAGGGTTTTATGGATTGTCCAAATGTTTTCATATTTGTTTAATTTGGCTTTTAATAACCTTTTTGAAATTCCTTAATCTTATAAAGCATATTGAAATTTCCCATATATTCCCTATATTTGAGTCATGTAGTTGAATATTATAAAGACCATGAAGTTCTATGATAAATATCATCCTTATCATTTTAATTCTTTTTATTACATCATGTAATGCACCTGTAGACTTTGAAAATCCTGTTAAGGAGCAAACTCCAGTTATTGCGAATGATATTTCGAATCAGAAAATTACTGCGTTTGCAGAGGATGAACATGGACATATTTGGATAGGTACATTTAGGGGGTTAAATAAATATGATGGCAATGAATTCTATCAATTTTTCAGTACAGATGATTCTCTGGATTTAGCTGATAATAATATTACAGACTTGATCTTGGATTCTAAAAAAAGACTTTGGATAGCAACTGTTAATGGGGTTAGTAGGTATACAGAACAAGATAATTTCAAAAGAATTCCGATTAGAAACAGCAATCAGAATGGACATCAGTTAATTGAAACAAGAGATGGTAGAATTTTGCTTAACTTCTCATATATGCTAGGTGTTTATAATCCGGAAAATGAGAGTTTTGATAGATTTGAACCTTTCGATTTCAATAAAATACCTCTATTCGTTTTTATAGACGCAAGTAATGATATGTGGACTATATGCGAAAGAACAATTTACAGATATAATTCATTTACATTTGATATTAAAGATTCTGTAAACATAGACTTCAGTGTAATTACATCTTATCTATGGGGGAATAATGAATTATGGATTGCCGGAGATGATAATATTGCTGTTTTTGATACTCGTACGTGCAGATATATTAGTACACCTCAATGTATAGCAAATCATGATCTACTTATGCAAAGCACTGTGAAAAAGATTTATTCTTTAAACTCCAATTCTTTGCTTTTTGTTTCTGAAAATAATGGCTCTTTTGTATACAACAGAGGTGGTCAAACACTGTATCATCAGGATGAGAGCGGTTTCCCATTTGTGGGAACTGAAAACAGTATTAGCACTATTTTCGTTGATACTCAACAAAATATTTGGTTGGGAACAGAGGATCAAGGCTTTTTAGTGCACTCCAGTTATAAGAACAGATTTAATAATGACAACTTTTTGAATGAGTATTTTCGTGGTAAACCAATATTGTCTGTGTCTGAAGATGATAAACGTAATATGTGGCTCTTAACATCCAAAGGAGAGTTATATATTTATAATCTAGAAAATAAGAAAATTGAAAATTTAAATGTTTCACAGTTACTATATAAAAGCATTCCACAGAATAACATTAAAGAGGTTTTGGTTAGCACATTGTTTATTGATAATGAAGGCAATCTGTGGTTAGGCTCAAAAGAAAATGGTAAGGTTTGGAAATGTATACTAACTGAAGATAAACTCAGACTAGTTTCTGATTATGATGTTTTTGGGCCGAATGTGTTTACACAAGATAATAATGGAACGATATGGCTTAGTACTACCTCAGAGTATGTTTATTCTTTAAAAAAAGGAGATTCTGATTTTGAACCACTCCAGATATATACGCCATTCTTTAATTTTGTTTCAGGATTCATAACACTTAGAAATGGCAAGATTATGGCTTCTCCTTTTTACCACAGACCTAAAATGATTGACCCTGATAGAAGAACTGTAGAGGAAATTATTTTTGATGAAGCACAATGGGAAAATTCTATTCCTCGCTCGGTACTTATAACCAATGTTCTTTTTGAAGATAGCAGAGGTGAGGTTTGGATAGGAACTAAAACGAATGGTCTGCTAAGATTTTTACCGGAAGATGGATATCTTGAACCTATTAGTGGTGCACCATGTATGGATATAGTATCAATAGAAGAAGATTTACATGGTAATTTATGGGTTGGAACTGAATATGGGTTAGGGAAATATGACCGTGATTTAAAGCTATTTACAAATTACTACGCTTCTTCCGGTATTGGAGGGAATCAGTTTATAGAACGTGCATCTTACCTTCTATCAAATGGTACACTTGTGTTTGGGGGAACGCATGGACTTACTTTTTTCAATCCAATCGATGTCCCGGAGAAACAAACTCTACCTTTATTATTTGAAAATTTAAAAGTTCACAATCAGATAATAAGACCTCAAGATAAAGGAAGTAGTATAGATAAACATCTTTCATATAAACCTGATATTAGATTAAGATATTTTGAGAATGGATTCAGTATTTCATTTGCTGCATTGGATTATAGTGAATATGATCGTGTAAAATACTATTATATGCTTGAAGGTTTTGATAATTATTGGGTTGATGCAAATAATAACCGTGAAGCATATTATGCCAATCTGCCCTCAGGTAAATATAAATTCTCAGTTAGAATTACTGATAATGATCAAAGTATAGTTGAAACGCAAGAATCCATTAATATTATTGTAGAGCCTAAACCATGGTTAACATGGTGGGCGAAATGTATATATCTTATTTTGATTAGTGGACTAGTATATTTAATACTAAGAGGATTGTGGCATATCCGTAAAGAAAGAGAATTGGCATATTTGGCTGAGATGCAAAAACAGCAAGAGCAGAAAACAAACGAAATGAATATGCGTTTCTTTACTAATATTTCACATGAATTCAGAACTCCTTTAACGATGATTTCTGGTCCAATCTCTCAATTAGCAGAAAGCAAGGATGTTCCACATAATGAGAAAGAGCTTATTGAAATAATTAAAAGAAGTGTTGTACGTATGCTGCAATTAATAAACCAACTTATGGATTTCAATAAGCTTGAAAATGACACTTTAAAGCTGAGAGTAAAAAAAGAAGATGTTACAGAGTTATTAAAGAGAATTATAGATATTTTTTGTATTAATGCGAAAAACAAAGGAATTGAGTTTAAAATACAAGGACTTGAGGATCGATTTGAAATGTGGATTGATGAAGATAAACTTGATAAAATTGTAAGTAATTTGCTTTCTAATGCTATTAAATTTACACCTCAAGGTGGAATAATATCAGTAGAAATTGATATTATAAGTGAACATGATGCATCCAGAATTTTTAATCTAGAACCAGATAAAAGATCATCTAAATATTTTAAACTTACTATTACAGATAGTGGGAAAGGAATCCCTGAAGGTGAAGAGGAAAAGATATTTAATCGCTTCTATAAAGCAGGAGATTCTGATGTGGATAATTATTATGGTACAGGAATAGGATTGTATCATGCACTTAGTTTGGCTAAATTACATCATGGATATCTTAAAGCCAACAATAAGAAAGGTAATTCAGGTGCCGTTTTTACTTTATTACTACCTATTAATGATGATTTATACAGTTCAAGTGAGCGTATTGTTTCAGAAGATTTGGAAACTGAAAACTATCAGCTAAATGCAAAAAATGAATTTAATTATGATGAACCAGATTATTCTAAAAATCTAAAATCTATTGTAGTAGTTGAGGATGATTCTGAATTGGCTAACTTTATTCGAGTTGTACTTTCCCCTTTTTATAATGTGATTTGTTTTTACGATGCAGTTAATGCACTTGAGTACATGTTAGAAGATACTCCTGACTTGGTTATTTCAGATATAGTTATGCCGGAAAAAGATGGTTATAGTTTGTGTAAAGATATAAAAGATAATCTACAGCTTAGCCACATTCCAGTAATACTTTTGACAGCTAAATCTACATTACAAGACAAGGTAAAAGGGTTAGATACAGGAGCTGATGCTTATATAACTAAACCATTCGAACCACCATATCTGTTAGCGCTAATTAAATCTCAATTATCAAATCGAGAGAAAGTACAGATGATTCTTTCTGCAACTACAAAAGCTGAAGAAATAGATAATGACATCCTTTCTCCTCAGGATAATATCTTTATGAAAGAGCTTTATGACCTGATGGAATCAGAGATTTCCAATTCTGAACTTGATATAATAAAACTTACAGACATGATGAAAATATCAAGATCTAAATTTTATTATAAAGTAAAGGGACTTACCGGTGAAACACCGGCAGTTTTCTTCAGATCATATAAACTGAATAGGGCTGCGGAACTTTTAAAAGAGGGAAAGTATAATATCTCTGAGGTTGCAGATTTAACCGGATTTACATCCCTCTCTCATTTTTCTACCAGTTTTAAGAAGCAGTTTGGAATATCGCCAAGTGATTATAAATAGTAATTTTAAAGAGCATTAATATTTGTATCCAGCCATTCTAGTCGTTTCTCAACGAAGTATATCAGATATTCCACTTCTTTGTCATAAGAACCTCTAATAATACTTGTATTCCATTCAGGTTTCGTTATACTCCAGCCAGCTCCATATGGTTTGGGGCTGAAATTTCTATCTTGTGATTCATCTAGTAATTTTGCATGCTCTCTAATAAAATCTGGAATCTTGTTTAATTCAGGTTTCAACTCGTTCCATCGATTTTTAAGTTCACTAACAAACTGAGGATCTTCGAATAAGCGATCAAACCATGGTGATTGTGTCTTAATATACCATCCATCCCATTCTCTGGAAAGAGCTCCTTGTTCCCAAGTAATATGATCCGCATTACCAAAGGCAAGATCAAAGTCCCATACTAGAGGGAATTCTATTTTTCCTTTATTTCGTAATGCCATATAACAGCTACCACGCAAATTACCATCTACATTTTTAGATAACTCCTGGACTATATAGTAGTTAATAAATGATGGCACATCGATATATTTCCTGTAACCTTCAACAGGGTCAGTAAAATTTTCTGAGTATAAAACCTCCTCTGCAGTATTAAAAAAGTCCCTAACGTAATCAAATTGATTGGTTGTGGGTTCTTCAGGATCTTTAAACATGATAGGTAGTTTATTCCTATCTGTTTTGAATTTATATGGTTCATCGAAATGGAAGTCAAGCTCCAAGAAATAATCACCTGTTAATGCATCTCCAGAACTATCCTCAGGTGAAACTATATCCATATCTAATCTTTCGTCTGATATTCTCACATGTTCTGTAAGTGTATATACTCCACGATATGTGCCATTCATATAATAATCAACGCTTAGAGACTTCGGTGTCCAAGATAATTCTGCTATTTTAGAAATCTCGAAAGCGGTTATATTTCGTAATAGTGTTTTATCATAGTAATTTGCAAGTAGAGCCCAGTTTTTGTCATTACTCATACCTAGGAGAGAACTTTTTTCTTCCAGTTTTATTCTAAATGGTTTCTTAGGAACACCGTACCATGTTGAATTGCCTCTTCCCTTCATTTCTCCTTTAGCAATGAAATCTGTATTAGTGGTATAGTAGTTGTCAGAATCTAAAACACGTAATGTTATGTTTTTATAATTCTCTTTTTCGTCATCACTATATTCTTGATTACCCTCTACATTTACATAAACCTTTGGCAATCGTGGTGGTTTATTTGTTGCAGTAACAGTGTATTCAGTAATTTCACCATTACTACCAATTACCTTGTAGATAAGTTTTTGGCTAAAATCGTTTGAAGTTATATCGCTTATTTGCTCTATATTATTTACCTCAACCTTAATTCCAACGTAATTAAATGATACTACCAGATTATTGAGTGAGACTCTGTAAGGTACAGATAACTTAATTGTATTATCTGATATTTCTCCTACGACAACTTCATCTAAACTGCTATTGAATTCTGGTTGTAAAGTAAAAGAGTTTATAGTGGCTTCTTGTGTATTTTCCCCTGAATCATTGCAGGATGTTATTACTGATAATAGTAATATAAGTAGATAAAGAAGATTCTTTGTTTTAATTAAACTCATAAGGTTATTCTTTTAAGATCAAAATAAATTTCCACAAAGATAATCCATTTTTTTTCACTTAACAATTTAAATGATTTATATTAACAAACTCATGGATATTTGTGAGTGCAATAGTGTAATTTTGATTACAGCGATTTGAACAGTATCTTTGTACCGTTTAAACAAAATAATTATGACACAAACTCCTAAATGTATTAAATGTCAAAGTTCAGTAACTTATTTCGATGGTTCACTATTTCACTGTACTGAATGCTTTCATGAATGGACACAGGAAGATATGGAAGCAGCCGAAAAGTTTGATAAGGTAGTTGATAGTAATGGTAACGAACTATTTGATGGTGATGATGTTACAGTAATTAAAGACCTTAAGGTAAAGGGCTCGTCAATGGTAGTAAAAAGAGGTACCCGTGCACGTGGTATTAGATTATCATCTGATGATCCAACTCACGTTCAGGCAAAAGTTGATGGTCAAACAATATTTTTAAAGACCGAGTTTTTAAAGAAATAGTTTTTTTAAAAGACCTATTCCACATCGATTTTATATTGATAGTTCTGAATATGACCAGTCCTAAATAACCGTTACAGTTTTTTACAACACTAGTTATTTTTTATCCACAAGTTTGAAGGTTAACCTTCAAACTTGTGGATTTCTTTTTTACAGGTGCATATTTTAATATGGCTCTGTCCAGGCATTTCGTGTTTTATTTCAACATCAATACATTCAGAGTACCAGTTTCAAGACTTTACAACTTTAATAATCAAGATCAATAGTTTATAAGTTTATTCTATTGGATACATGAACATGTATTCATATATATTTGTATTTTTGCATTGAATTTATTGATAGTTATACTATAAATTTCTGTGAATCTAACAAACAACACTAAAAGTATTTAAATGGAAAAAATTATTATTGTAGGAGGTGTGGCAGCAGGAGCTACTGCTGCAGCAAAGGTGCGTCGTCTTTCATCTACTGCAGCAATTACTATGTTTGAAGCAGGCAATGATATTTCATTTGCCAATTGTGGACTTCCATATTATATAGGTGGAGATATAAAAAGTCGATCAAAATTGATTCTGCAGAGTCCCGAAAGTTTCAAAGAGCAATATAAAGTGGATGTACATGTGAATACTCGTGTAACCAATATTGACAGGTATAATAAAAATGTTACCACGTTGAACATTAGAACAGGCGAAATCAATTACTTTAAATATGATAAATTGCTATTGGCACAAGGAGGACGACCAGTTATACCAAATATTGAAGGGGCTAATCTAGATCATGTTTTTACTTTGTGGACGCTCAATGACATGGATAATATTCATCGACACATTGAAGAAAGAGCACCCAAAAATGCAGTTGTTGTTGGTGGTGGATTCATTGGTCTTGAGATGGTTGAAGCGTTAGTAAAACGAGGTTTAAATGTACACTTGGTTGAAATGATGCCACACGTTATGTCGGTGATGGATGCGGAGACTGCAGGATTTATTGAGCATGAAATGCTTTCATACGGAGTGAATATTCATACAGGAAAGGGTGTTACAGCAATATCATCAAAATCGGTAAAACTAAATGATGGTACTATTATTAATGCCGATATGGTGCTGATGTCGATTGGTGTACGCCCAACCCTGCAACTTGCAAAAGAAGCGGGACTCGATATTGGTAAATCGGGAGGACTGCTGGTGAACGAATATTTGCAAACTTCAGATGAGCATATTTATGCAGCAGGTGATATGATAGAAGTAGAGAACAGAGTTTCAGGCAGGATGGTTAGGATTCCACTTGCGGGACCTGCAAATCGTCAGGGAAGAATTGCTGCTGAGAATATGTTGGGGGGAAAGCATGATTACATAGGCGCAATGGGAACGTCGATACTGCGTGTTTTTGAGGCAGTTGCAGGTATTACGGGACTTTCTCTTAAACAAGCTCGCGCACTTGGTCTTCCTGCAGATTCAGTGGTGATACATAAAGAACATCACACTTCATATTATCCAGGGGCAGAGAATGTCTCGGTTATGTTAATTTATAACAGTGAAACAGGAGAAGTGCTGGGCGGTCAAACTGCTGGTTATAAGGGCGCCGATCGTCGTCTGGATGTAATTGCAACGGCTATCGCTGGTAATCTTACAATTCATGATTTGGCAGATATCGATTATGCGTATTCTCCTCCATTGGGTACAGCAAACGATGCTATAAATATGGCTGCATTCGTGGCTGAAAATAATAAGAGCAGATATAGTTCGTCGATTACCGTTGGTGAACTCGATCAGTGGATAGTTGATCATAATCCTATTGTGATTGATGTTCGTGATGTATTCGAGTTTAAAAAAGGGAATATTAGTGGTGCATATAATGTGCCTTTAGAAATGTTGTACAACGATCTTAAGGCTATTCCTAAAGAATCATGTGTTTTGGTATATGATGAAACTGGTAA
The DNA here is from genome assembly GCF_028696275.1 of Lascolabacillus sp. Taxonomy (NCBI): domain Bacteria; kingdom Pseudomonadati; phylum Bacteroidota; class Bacteroidia; order Bacteroidales; family Porphyromonadaceae; genus Lascolabacillus; species Lascolabacillus sp. Next base: position 815 of record NZ_JAQVHI010000046.1, on the reverse strand, counting down.
AAAGGGACACCAAGCTTTACGAATACTCAAGAGTATGGGCGTAGAGGATGTTTACAATATTTCAGGTGGATTTATATCATTGCAGAGACAGGCGTATGCGGTTGGCTTCCAAAATATACATGTTAATCTGCCTGAGCTCGAAAATAAAAAGATCAATGAAGGTAAAGGTGAAAAAGTTGCCGATAATATAAAAGAGACATCAATATCGGCTAATTTAAATACACCACTTGTGATTGATGTTCGCACTCCAGTTGAGTTTATGGGTGGGGCTTACCCAAATGCTATTAATATTTCGTTAGATGAATTAGAAAGAAGGGTAAATGAACTAGGTGATAAAGATCGTGAGATTACCCTATATTGTGCATCAGGTGCCCGATCTGCATATGCACAACAAATGCTAATACAAATGGGCTTTACTAATGTAGAAAATGGTGGAGGATTAATGAATATGATGAGAAGAAAGTAAAATGAAATAAAAAAGCCCTTAAAAAATATTATTTTTAAGGGCTTGAATATTGATGTGGAGAATATCGGAGTCGAACCGATGACCTTTTGACTGCCAGTCAAACGCTCTAGCCAGCTGAGCTAATCCCCCAATTTATAACTTATTGATTCAATAATTAACTTCATCATCTCAACAAGGCGGTGCAAAGATAGAGAATTTATGTATATTTGCAATTCAATTGTTGCATAAATTAAATAAAAAAACTCCTTTAGATGATTGTTTTCAACACAACTTTCCATATAGATGAAACTCTTCAAGATGAATTTATAGAATATATTCTTCAGGAGTTTATACCAATGTCAACAAAAAG
>NZ_JAQVHI010000045.1:0-15047 GCF_028696275.1 Lascolabacillus sp. | reverse complement strand
TTTATTTGTCTTTTTCCTGTCTTTTCTGTCAGCCATATACATACAAAAAACCGCTCAAATCTCTCAATTTGAACGGTTTGTCTATGTTTTGTCGCTTTATGTCTTATGCGACCAGTGGAGCTGGAGGGATTCGAACCCTCGTCCAAACGAGGAAGCAATCTGCTTTCTACATGCTTAGCTTCATTTTAATTGTCGGGAAAGAGCGCGATTGAAGCCACCAAACTCAATCCTTATCTTCTTAATTTCGGTGAGGAGCCGAAGCCTCTCCTAACCTATCTCCGATTTACCTGCACCACCGTATCGGATCGCTTCGAAGCCACAGCATCCGGGTGATGTCTTGTTCCGCCACCTGGTGGCAGAATTAAGCGTTAACCTACTGTACTTCGGTTACGCAGCAAGAGCGTAATTATTATTGCCAGTTAAAGCTTTGCCGTTTGAGATTAAAGTGCAAACCGACAACGCACTGCATGCTTACAAACCTCTTCTACTCGCTGTCAAAACCGGTCAACCCCATTAATATAAAGAACTCTTCTTTATCTTCGTATGACACAAAATTAAACAATTGGTTTAATTTTTCCAAATCTATACTAAGTTCTCTCTATAAATTGGATAAATCTGTTCTTTTCTTCTTCAAATGAAAGCTTAAAAGTATGTTCAACTTCAAGGCTCTTTTTGAGAATATTACCCAGTTCGTTTTTATCATTATAAAACAGTGCCGGATAATCAAAGCCCTCTATTCCTCGGAAAATTTCATGACACAATAGAGAGACATTGTAGGTTAATGATAGTGGGAACATTCCTGATATTTTATTTTTCGTGTAACTGTCAGCTCCTTCTGTTTCAGGATGTATTAAGGGAAGCAGACAATCAGCTTTTCTTAAATAGCTATGAAAAATACTGTTGGGAATGAACTTATCAAAATATGTGAAGTTGCGTTCTAACTTATACTTCTTTATTTTATTTATGATATCGGGACCTTCATTTTTACTGCTATTTCCAAGCAGGATGAAGTTCAGTTTATCATCATTATACTCCTTTAGAAAATCAAAGAGAAAATTGTAATCTCTTCTTTTATATTCCAGAGCTCCGGGAATTGCAACCCATAACTTATCGTCCTTTAATTCAGTCAGGTTATCTAAATTATAATCCGAAAAGAATGATGGATTGAAATAGCTAAAAGAATATTTGTATCTGCCTAATGTATGCAGATACTGATATCTTGATAGTACAAAATATGATCTTATTTTACGGGATATAAGCTTCTGTCCAAAACTTGATTCCAGTTTACCCGTGTTGTGAATTACCCCAAAGAAACGGATCTTTCGGGGGAATGGCAGCATCATGAACTTGAGAGGGATATTACCCTGAGCTGTATTGAGAACTGCCCTATCGATCTTTTGCCTGATTAATAAAGACCTTGCTCGAATTAATGATGAGAACTTACTAAAATCAAAATAGTGAGTGTCTGTATTCAGATTGAAGTCGGAGATTATATCCCTGACTCTATTATTACAAATTAGTGTAACTTGATAACCTGCTTCCTGTAGAAATAATATTTGTGAATAGAGACATTCTGTGTGAAACGTATTAAACTCGATAAGTGCGATTTTTTTCATATCATCCTGTGCGTAATACTAGATAACTCTTTAACTTAAAGAGTGATGTCTGCTCTTCGTAATAGCCTATATGTGTCTGATTATCGGGTTCGAACATTTTCATTGCCTTTGATTGTTTAATCTTTGTTCCAGGTAGATGAAAACGTTTTTCTTCATAACGGATATAATGTATCTTCTGACGAGGCACCTTTATGAAGTCCTTAACTGTTTCAGGTTCATTCGCCGCATAAACATACTTCTCATAATCAAGCGCGTTCTTTTGTACATGCACATTTTCCGGTTTGAACCAATTTATTATCCTGTTTATCACACTTGAGTAGGTGCGCTGATAATATAATTTCCCATTCAGCTCCTTGTAGAATAATGGTTTATGACGAGCATTTAAAGCATCTATTATATTTTTGTGCAGATGACGTGTCTGAACTCTTTTAGAATTTGATCTTACACGATAGTAAAGGCCTACTATAGGGAGTCTTACAAATTCTCCCCCTGTTTCGAAAAGTGATAGCCAGAAATCCCAGTCCTCACGACCCAAAATTTCGTTACAGTAGCCACCAACCTTCTCCCAGTCGATCTTTCTATACATAGCGCAGTTATCAATTAGATTTCTCCTGCATAGTTTATTAATACTGAAAGGTTTAAATTCCCATTTTCCGCTTTTTTCTCCTATAAACCTGGCTTCACAGCTTACAAGTTTAACATTATGGTTATTATCTAAAACTTTAACTGCTTCACCTACATAGTCGGGAGAAATACAGTTATCTGAGTCCAAAGGCAATATGTACTCACCTTTTGCTTTACTTATAGCGTGATTTCTAGCTGCTGAAGCACCTGCATTTTTTTGATAATAGCTTCTGATTACAGAATTCTCAGATACCATTTTGTTGATGATTGACTGAGTGTTGTCAGTTGAACCATCATTTACAATTACAATTTCAAAATTTGAATATTTGGTAGATAAAGCTGATTTTATCGATTCTTCGATATATTTTTCAGAATTATAAGCAGGTATAATTATGCTTACTAATTTTTGATTCATACTAATATTATATTTTATCCAAACCTTTAAATAGCTTCCTGAAATAGTAGAGAAACGGGTTTCTGTATTTAAGCTTCTTCCAGGGCCTGCTTGAGTGCGGTTGGTGAATAACCCTGCAGGTTGTGTCCAAATAGTTGAAGAATCCCAACTCTATGGCTTTATGGCTTATAAAAACATCATACCACGATTTCTCAGGATTTAGTTTATTAAAATCATAAGAACTCAGAAAAGCGTTTGATAAAAGAGTGCAGCAAAAGCTCAAATGTTTTTTTACAGATGTGACACCTAAATTTAAATCAGCTGCAAACAGATATGGATAGTTTATTATATCCTTCTCATCAGTAGTTACAGCCGCAATTAATCCTGGATTATCAAGATTATTTACACTATTATAAAGTTTGCTTATCGTATCTTCATTTACAGTAACATCCGACTCAACTATTACAATATGTGCTCCACTGCTAACTGCCTTTGTTTGTGCCATCTGCAGAACAAGACGGTAGTTAGGCGACGGGTTGGCAGTTACTTCCGATAAATGGACAACTTTGAAGTTATACTTCGAAGCCAGTTTATCAAGCATATCTGCCGTTTCTTTTTCACTAAAATCATCATAAACCGTTAGTTCAAAGTCTATTTCAGATTTTGAATTTATAACAGCTTCTATAGTCAGACTTGTCGATTCCGGAGAGTTTTTCACCGGAATAACAATGTGTAAAGGTGTGGTCCTCACAATTAATACTATTAAACAACTCGCAAAGGTACATATTTTTTTAATGTGACGAAATGGAGGTAATAATTTGTATATTTTTGATTACTTTTGTATGTTAAATAAAAATCAATGGAAGAGAATAAAAATCATCTTTTTAATTACGCTACAAATGCTGCTTTCACCCTTGGATTATTTTGGGTATTAAAATATCTGCTGGTTATTTTAGGTAGGGATATGGTTATATTAAGCTATCTGAATAACCTGCTAAGTATAGGAACACCAATAATTTTATTTTATTTTCTTGTTAGATATAATTCAGGGTTAGTAGAAAATAAAATGTCTTTCTGGCATGGTATACAATTTTCGATTATACTTTTCTTTTTTGCATCTATTTTTGAGGCAGTGATCGTATTTATACATGTAAAATGGCTGGATCCTGCTTTTATTTCAAATTTATACAGCAACCTGATTGAAATTGCACAATCATTGAAACTGAGCCAGGCATTGACTGCTCAGATGATGAAGCAACCACTGCCAAGCACATTCTCATACGTATTTAATAACGTTATAATGGCTGATGTTTTTATAGGTTTATTACTTTCGCTTGTTTTAGTGCCAGTTGCAAGAAAATATAAGCCTAAACAAGAATTATAGTTTATTTATAGAGATAGAAATGGATATATCAGTTGTAATACCATTGTATAATGAGGAAGAGTCGCTATCCGAACTGCACAACCGGATTAAACAGGTTATGGAGGACAACGGTTTTTCATACGAAATAATATTTGTTGATGACGGAAGCACCGATGGTTCGTGGGATATTATCAAAAGTCTGAAGAGCTCTTCTGAACATGTTAAGGCAATAAAATTCAGACGTAATTATGGTAAATCTCCTGCTTTGCATTGTGCTTTTCAGAAGGCACAGGGCGACGTTCTGATAACAATGGATGCTGACCTCCAGGATAGTCCCGAAGAGATCCCAGAGCTTTACAGAATGATTAAGGAGGAGAAATATGACCTGGTTTCCGGCTGGAAGCGAAAAAGGTATGATAATAAGCTGACAAAGAATTTACCTTCCAAACTTTTTAATGCAACTGCCCGAAAGGTATCGGGGATTAAGCTGCACGACTTCAATTGTGGATTGAAGGCTTACCGTAAATCTCTGGCTAAGAGTATTGAGATCTATAACGATATGCATCGATATATTCCTGTATTGGCAAAATATGCAGGATATACAAAAATTGGAGAAAAAGAAGTGGTACACAGTCCACGCAAATATGGTAAAAGCAAATTTGGATCACGCAGATTCTTAAATGGTTATCTCGATCTTATAACGCTCTGGTTTTTAAATAAGTTTGGTAAAAAACCGATGCACTTTTTTGGCCTTTGGGGCACTGTTATGTTCATTATTGGATTTATTGCAACTATTGCTGTTGGCGTAATCAAGATTTATGATATGAATCATGGCAACCCCTATCGCCTGGTTACTGAGTCGCCATACTTTTATATATCTCTCACAATGATGATTCTTGGTACACTGCTCTTCCTTGCAGGTTTCCTCGGGGAACTTATCTCGAGAAATTCTCCTGAAAGAAATCATTACAGGATTGAAGAGAATATTGATTAGCTAAGGAAGTATCTGCTGTAAACATATTAAGAAAACTTGTAACACTAAAAACATGACTTCAAAATACTCAAACAAGAGTCTCCAAATATTACTGTCTCTTTTTTTAATTTCTGCTTTTACTGCCTGTAATTCAGACAGTAAGAAAAATGAAAACCTACAGTATTTTCAGGAGCATGGTGAGATATTTACTACCGGATATAGTATAAAATATGAGTATTCCAGGTCGCTGAGTGAAGAAATTAAATCAGAACTCGACAGATTTGATCTCTCGTTAAATCCTTTTAAAGATAACTCAATAATAACGAAGGTAAACAACAATGAAGAGGTTGAGCTCGACTCCTTTTTTATAAAGGTTTTCTATAAATCGATGGAGATTTCGCAAAACACTAACGGGTATTTCGATATTACTGTTTCTCCTCTAATAAATGCATGGGGGTTTGGTTTCCAGAATATGGATAATGTTACTCCTGAAATAATTGACAGTCTGGAGGAGTTTGTCGGTTATGAGAAGATAAAAATTGAAAATGGGAAGGTGGTGAAAGCTGATCCTCGTGTGGAGTTAAATACATCGGCAATTGCCAAAGGTTACTCATGCGATGTGGTTGCAGACCTACTTGAGAGTTTTGGAATTGAGAACTACATGGTAGAAATTGGTGGTGAGATAAGTGCCAAAGGGGTTAATGAAAAGAACAATTGCTGGAGAATAGGTGTGGATAAACCTAATGATTTTATTTTAGTTCAGCATGAGCTTCAGACTGTCTTATCGCTTTGTGATAAATCACTTGCTACTTCTGGTAACTATAGGAATTTTTATGTAAAGGATGGTAAAAAATATACTCATACAATTGATCCGCATACAGGATATCCCTCCGAAACTGATATATTGAGTGCAACTGTTATTGCTGATGACTGTATGACTGCTGATGCATATGCAACTGCTTTTATGGCAATGGGTATTGATAAATCAATTGAAGTGGCTAAAACGGTTCCGGGTCTGCATTACTATTTTATTTATGATAATGAGACTGACGGATCGTTTGCGGTTAAACATTCAGAGGGTTTTGAGCAGTTTTTTGCAAATAACAGATAAACAGGGCCTAAATTACTAACTAAAATAGTATCAGGATTATGAGCAATCAAGAAAGACAAAGCAGATACAAAATAATTCCAATAACGGTTGATGATGAGAAGAATCTGACAATTAGATATGATTCTTTTGACTCAATCTACGGGCATATTTTTGTTGCTGCAACTGATAAAGGTATATGCTACTTGGGCATAGGAGATGAGCCTGAGATGCTTGAAGAGCTGAAAAAGAGATTTCTGAATGCTGTTTTAGTTAAGCAGAAAAATCAGATGATCAAAGATGCAGTTACACAGGTTTCAAATCCAAATGCAACTACTGAAATTACTTTCCATCTGAAGGGAACTGAATTTCAACTGAATGTGTGGGATGAGCTGTTGAATACTAAAGTTGGTGAAACCTGCAGTTATATGCATATAGCAGAAAAAATAGGCAGACCAAAAGCTGTACGTGCTGTTGCATCAGCTATTGGACAAAACCCTGTTACTTTTTTAATTCCTTGTCACAGGATTATTCGCTCTGATGGCACTCTTGGTGGATATTACTGGGGATTGGATATTAAAAAGAAAATACTTAAGCATGAATCAACTATATAATTATGACAGAAGTTCTCTGAAATATTTTCAAATAAATAAATATATGAGAACAAACTTACTACTATTGATTTTTGGGTTTTTAATTACTACTACGATGATCGCACAAAACACGGTCACCTACCCTAGTTTTAAGATAGATGGAACATTAAAAAACAAATATGAATATGCTCCTGAAAGTAATATGTCTCGTTTTTCTATACGAAATACTCGTTTAGGAGTAAAGGGAGATATAAATTCTTTTTCATCATACAGAGCACAGGTGGAGCTTAGTGATGAAGGTAAATTTAAGGTACTTGACCTTAGTGGAACAATTACTCCTGTTAAAGGACTCTCTTTTACTATGGGACAGACAAGTATACCATTATATAACTCTTATGTTGTGAGTCCTTCCGATATGATGTTTGCTAACCGTGCTTTTCTTGGAAAATATTTTATCAGTACACGTGATTTAGGAATTCTGGCTAAGTATAAATTTAACGTGGGAGTTGTTCCTGCGGGACTGGAATTTGGTGTATATAACGGTAATGCAATTAATGATCCTGTATGGAAACAGAATTTGTCTACTGGTGGTCGCATCGAGTTAGGTAGCATGAAGGGTTTAAGGTTTACTGCCAAGGCTTATGATTATCAGAACAATGACTCAACACACGTCCTGTTTTATGGTGCCGATCTCAGATATGAGATTAATAACTTTAAAGTGGAAACTGAAATAATGAAGAAAGACAGCAAAACTGATCTTTATAGCGATATGCTTTCTTATTATGTGCAGAGTGCCTACCGTTTCCCAATCAAAAGCAAATTCTTCGACTATGTACTTCCTGCAGTAAGATGGGATGCTATAGATGAGCAGCTTGATGAGAAAGGTTTTGATACTAACAGATTGACAGCAGGAATCGGCTTTGGCTTCAAGGAAGAAAGGTTTTCATCAATAATCAGACTGGATTATGAGTGGTACTTTATAAATAATAGCATGTCGATCTTTAGTAAAAATCCTCAGATGGATGCAGATAAGCTTACTGTGGAATTATTATTTACATTCTAATATCATACTCTGTAAGAATGTCCTTTAATTTTAAATTTATAAATATGAATAAGGTAGTATTATTTCTAAGCATTCTTTTAATGGGAATTTACTCCTGTACCGGAGACAATTCACCTAAATCACTGTTTAACGGTGAGAATACAGATCAGTGGGAAACACAAGGCAATGTGGCAGTAGAAAATGGCATCATTACAGTTAATAATGGCGCTGCTTTAGTATTGAAAAAAGGTAATTACAGTGACTTTATCCTAAAGGTAAAAGCACGTACTGTAGGTAATGGAAAAGGATTTATTGCTTTTCATACAGATAATGCAGCAGATGGATACAGAGTTGCATTAAACAACGATCTTGAAAGTGCTGAATGGTGGACAAAAACAGGCAGCTTGCTTTCTGTAAGAAACTTAGCTAAATCAACAGTAAAAACAGATGAGTGGTTTGATATGGATATTCAAGTTGAAGGCAAAGCAATTACTATATCGGTTAATGGAAATCCGGTTGTTGAGTATATCGAACCAACTGCTCCTTATCGTACAGCTGAACATTCATCTAAACTGCTATCAAGCGGTAAATTTGCTATTCAAAGCAGTGAAGGTACAATAGAGATTGAGTCGATTGAGGTGACTCCTTTAAAAACTAATCCGGACATTGCTCAGCAGCAGCTGCTTGCTATCGATGAAACAACTGATCATATCATTAAACTTCATCAGGATAATTTCCCAGTGCTTGACTACCATGTTCATCTTAAAGGAATTACTGCAGACGAAGCAGCTAAACAGTCTCGTAAATATGGTATTAACTACGCATTAGCACCTAATTGCGGAATAGGTTTCCCAATTACTAATGATGAGGAGGTTATTGAATATATTAAAGAGATGGAGGGACAACCATTCATTCAGGCAATGCAGGGTGAAGGTCGTGAATGGCCACAAACATTTTCTGCTGAAGTAAGAGAAAAATTTGATTATGTTTTTACTGATGCTTTAACATTTACTGATACAAAAGGAAGACGTACTCGTCTATGGATTCCTGAAGAGGTTTATATTGAAAACGAACAGGAATATATGGATCTGATTGTACAGAAGATTGTAGATGTAATGCAGGAACCAATGGATGTGTATGTCAATCCAAATTTTCTTCCTGATGTAATGAATGACAGATATGATGAATTCTGGACAGAAGAAAGAATGGATAAGGTAATTAAAGCTTTGGTGGAAACAGACAAAGTTCTTGAAATAAATAACAGGTATGAAATACCTAATAAGGCATTTATACTTAAGGCAAAGGAAGCGGGACTGAAATTTACTTTCGGTACCAACAACGGTGATGGTGATTTTGGGAAGCTTGAATACTGTATTCGCATGAAAGAAGAGTGCGGTATTACTGCTGAAGATATGTATAAACCAAATATGACAATATGAATAATAGAGTAACACCCTCATTTATTTCCGATCTGGAAGAGAACGAGATTTTTGTATTTGGAAGTAATCTGGAAGGAATTCATGGGGGTGGAGCTGCTGAAACAGCTTACGAGAAATTTGGCGCTGTATGGGGACAGGGAGCCGGCTTGCAGGGCAGCTCATACGGAATTCCCACTATGCATGGCGGAGTTGATGAAATAAAACCATATGTGGATAAGTTTATTGAATTTGCAAAATCAAACCCGAAGCTAACATTTTTAGTTACCCGCGTGGGATGTGGCATTGCAGGGTTTCATGATAAAGAGATTGCTCCACTTTTCTCGGAAGCTGTTAATATTTCAAATATCTTTCTTCCGGAAAGTTTTTGGGAAATCATCAATAAGAAATGATAATATAGTAATGAATAAAATTGTAGCTAAAGAGTACCTTTCAGAAAGAGTAGTAAAATTTGAGGTTGAAGCACCTCTTATCGCGAAAAGCAGGAAAGCAGGACACTTTGTAATTGTGAGAGTTGGTAAAAAAGGAGAAAGAGTTCCATACACTATTGCCTCTGCTGATATAAAGAAGGGTACTATCACACTTGTGGTACAAAGAGTAGGCAAATCGTCAGAAAAGCTGTGTAGTCTTGAGCCGGGAGAATATATAACTGATATGGTGGGGCCATTAGGTAAGGCCACACATATAGAGAACTTTGGAACAGTTGTTTGTGCAGGTGGTGGTGTTGGAGTTGCTCCTATGCTTCCTATCATTGAAGCAATGAAAAAAGCCGGCAACAGGGTAATATCTGTTCTTGCAGCCCGCACAAAAGAGTTGGTTATTCTAGAAGAACAGGTTCGTCAGTACTCTGATGAAGTGGTAATAATGACTGATGACGGTTCTTATGGCGAAAAAGGTTTGATTACTGATGGAGTAGAAAATGTAATCAAGAGAGAAAAAGTGGATCTGTGCGTAACAATAGGTCCTGCTATTATGATGAAATTTGTTTCTAAACTGACGGAGAAATATGATGTGCCGACAGTTGCCTCTCTGAATACTATCATGGTGGACGGTACTGGTATGTGTGGTGCCTGCAGAGTTACCGTGGGAGGTGAAACAAAATTTGTATGCATCGACGGACCGGAATTTGATGCACACAAAGTTGATTTTGATGAGATGCTGATGAGACTTAAAGCATACAATTAATAAAACAAACTATCTATCAATATATGAGCGAGTATTTAAAAGCAGAACGGGCTGTTGCATGGCGTGAAGAGTTGCGTAAATCGATGAAAAATAAAGATCGAATTGCAATTCCAAGAGTAGTAATGCCTGAAGTGGACCCGGATATAAGGAGTCATAATTATGATGAGGTTAACCTGGGACTAACTGAAGAGATGGCTGTAAAAGAATCTCACAGGTGTCTGGATTGTGTTGATCCAACATGTATTTCGGGCTGCCCTGTGGAGATAAATATACCAAAATTTATAAAGAACATAGAACGAGGTGAATTTCTGGAAGCTGCTAAAACATTAAAGGAAACAAGTGCTTTACCAGCAGTTTGCGGAAGAGTTTGTCCACAGGAACGTCAATGTGAAAACAGCTGCTTTTACACTCAAAAATTAAAGAAAGAACCTGTAGCAATCGGTCATTTAGAACGTTTTGCTGCAGATTTCGAACGTAATAGTGGCAATATTTCAATACCTGAAATTGCCCCCTCAAATGGAATTAAGGTTGCTGCAATTGGATCTGGTCCAGCCGGACTTGCTTTTGCAGGCGATATGGTAAAACTTGGTTATGATGTAACTGTTTTTGAAGCCCTTCATGAGCTTGGTGGGGTCTTAAGATATGGAATTCCGGAGTTCAGACTTCCAAACGATATAGTTGATGTTGAGATTGATGGCCTGAAAAAAATGGGTGTTAAATTTGAGACCAATTGTATTGTAGGAAAAACTATCTCTCAGGAAGATCTGAAAGAGGCCGGCTTCAAAGGTATATTCGTGGGAAGTGGTGCTGGTTTGCCTAATTTTATGAATATTCCGGGAGAGAATCTTATAGGGATAATGTCTTGTAATGAATATCTAACCAGAGTGAACCTTATGGATGCAGGTGATCCTGATAGTGACACTCCCGTTTACAAAGGCAAGAAAGTTGCTGTTATAGGCGGTGGAAATACTGCAATGGATGCTGTGCGTACTGCTCGCCGACTGGGAGCTGAGAGGGCTGTAATTGTATACCGCAGGTCGGAAGCTGAAATGCCTGCTCGTATTGAAGAGATAAAACATGCTAAGGAGGAAGGCATTGAGTTTTACACATTACACAATCCACTCAGATATGAAGGAGATGAAAGAGGTCGCGTGCAAAAGATGCTGCTTCAGAGAATGGAACTAGGTGAGCCTGATCAATCAGGACGACGTCGCCCTGTACCGGTTGAAGGAGCCACTGAATGGATGGAGGTTGACGAAGTAATTGTTAGTGTGGGTGTATCCCCTAACCCACTTATTCCACAATCATTCTCAGGCTTAGAGATAACCTCATGGGGAACTATTGTAGTTAATAATGATACAATGCAGACTGCCGATGATTTTATATTTGCAGGTGGCGATATTGTACGTGGTGGTGCAACGGTTATCTTGGCAATGGGTGATGGAAGAAGAGCTGCAAAATCGATGCATGAACATTTGAGTAAATGAAAATATTAGCTGATTCACATATACCATTTCTAAAGGGAGTGGCAGAACAATTTGGTGAAGTTGAATACCTCCCGGGAAATCAATTTACCCGTGATGCTATCAAGTTGAAGGATGCCTTGATAGTGAGAACTGTTACTCACTTCGGTTATGATATCCTGCATGGAAGCAGTGTAAAGCTTATCTGTTCGGCTACAATAGGTTATGATCATATAGATACTGAATATTGCGATTCACATGGCATAGCATGGCGTACAGCACCAGGGTGCAACGCTTCGTCAGTGGAGCAATATATAACAGCATCATTACTGTTTTTAGCCAGGAAATATAATTTCAATCTCAAGGAAAAAACTATAGGCATTGTTGGGGTTGGTAATGTTGGTAGCAAAGTTGCAGTTGCATGCCGAAAATTAGGAATGAATGTTCTGCTTAATGACCCTCCAAGAGAAAAAGCTGAGGGCAGTAATAGCGAAACAGAATTTGTTAATATCAGAACTATTCAGCTGGAAGCAGATATAATCACTTTTCATACCCCATTGACTAAAGTAGGTGAACATAAAACATTCCATCTGGTCGACAACTCTTTTTTAAATTTTCTTGAGCGTAAACCTTTTATCATAAATGCTGCTCGTGGAGCTGTTACAAGTAATCAATCATTGAAAAAAGCTCTGAACAATGGTAATATAAGCGGTGTTGTGCTTGATTGCTGGGAGAATGAGCCTGAGATTGATGCTGAATTATTAAGTATGGCTGAAATTGCAACACCGCATATAGCAGGCTACTCAGCTGATGGTAAATGGACAGCAACAAAAATGAGTATTGATAATTTAAAAGATCACTTCGGTTTAGATATAACGCCAGTTTATCAACCTATTCCGGAACCTAAAGAACCGGTAATTGATCTAAAAGGAATAGCACCTGAAGATCAGTTGGCACATGCTGTTTGGCACAGTTATAATCCCATGCGCGAAACTGAACTTTTAAAAACATCCCCGGAGAAATTCTATTGGTTCAGGTCGAATTATCCACTCCGAAGAGAATATCATGCATTTACTGTTATTAATTCTCATAATTCAGTTCATCAAAAACTCAAAGATTTAGGGTTCAATATAATTTAGACAGTAATTATTTCTCTAAATTTATATTTTAAAACTAACTATTATTGATAGGTAATTCTGCAGTATGAATTATCTATCATTTAATATTATAAAGCTTATATATTTAATTGAAAATAGTAAAAATCATAAGATTGTTTTTTTGTAAATCAGACTAAAAAAGGTAAATTTGTCTATCTGTATAAATCAATGAAACAACCTTCTTTTTAGCGTATTAATTTATTGAATAATTATAATTTTCTCAACATGAAAAAGATCTCTCGTTTTTTATCACTATTTGTGGTGATTAGTGTAGCAATTCTTGCTACTTCGTGCAGCAGCAAATTAAAGCCGCTATCACAGAACAATTTCAATGTAACTCCTACCCCACTAGAAACTGTAGGAAATCAAATTCCTGTAACCATTAGCGGAACTTTCCCCGAAAAATGGTTTAACAAGAATGCGATTGTTACAATTACTCCGGTTCTTAAATATGGCAACAACCAGGAAATTGTAGGTACACCTTACAGCTTCCAGGGAGACAATATTTCAGGCAACAGAGTAACAATCAGTCAGAGCAGAGGTGGTAACTTTACAATGAATTCCACATTTCCTTTTGAAGATGCAATGCGTTCTTCAGAACTGTATCTAAGATTTGACGGAAGAATTAAAAACAAACGCTCTGCACTACCTGACCTTAAGGTAGCTGACGGTGTAATAGCAACTTCAGCACTTGCAAGTGTTACAAATACAACTCCTTCTGTTGCACCTGACGGATTCCAAAGAATTATACAGGAAGCTCAGGAAGCAAATATCATGTTCCTTATTGAACAGGCAAATCTTCGTCAGTCTGAACTAAATAAAAGCGATCTGGCTGCTTGGAAAAAACGTGTTGAAGAAGCTTTTAATGATCCAAAACAGAACGTTAATGTAGAAGTTTCAGCTTATGCTTCTCCTGATGGAGGCTTATCTCTAAATGAGCGTCTTGCAGCACAGCGTGAAAAGAACACTTCAAACTATCTGGAATCAGAACTGAAAAGACGTAATATCGATACTGAAGTGTTTGCACATTATACAGCTGAAGACTGGGAGGGTTTCCGTCAATTGGTTGAATCTTCAAACCTTCAGGATAAACAACTTATCCTTCGTGTATTAGAAATGTATCCAGATTCTGAGACACGTGAAAGAGAAATCAAGAATATCTCTTATGTATTTGAGGATCTTGCAGAAACTATTCTTCCACAACTTCGTCGTTCACGTATAATTGCTAATATTGAAATTATCGGTAAGTCTGACGAAGAAATCATGACTGCATGGAAAAACAATCCAAAAGAGTTATCAACTGACGAACTTCTTTATGCATCTACACTTACAGATGATGAGAGTGTTAAAGAAAATATCTATCAATATGTAACAGCTAATTTCACAAATGATTACAGAGGCTGGAATAATATTGGTACAATGTATTTCAAACAGGGCGATTATGCAAAAGCTGAACAGGCATTTAACCGTGCAGCACAAGTAAGTCCAAACGCACCTGAAGTAAACATGAACAAAGCTCTTTTAGCAATCTTGAAAAATGATTTAAGTACAGCTAATGAACTACTTGGAAGATCTGCTGGTGCTGCATCTCTTGACGAAGCAATGGGTCTTTTAAATCTTTTACAGGGCAACTACAACCAGTCAGTTAGCGCTTACGGTAACAATAAAACAAACAATGCTGCTTTAGCTCAGCTTTTAGTATCAGATTACAACAAAGCTAAACAAACATTAGAGTCAGTAGAAAAACCTGATGCAACTACAGCATATCTGTTAGCAGTAATTGCTTCAAGAACAAACAACTTTAATGATGTTGTTTCTAACCTGCGCACTGCTATCGGTCGCGACAGAACAATGGTTGCACAAGCTCTTAATGATCTTGAATTTGCTAAATATCGTACAAACAATGAATTTATGTCATTGCTAAAATAACAGGATAAGATATCTAATAAAAAAGTGGGCCAAATTGGTCCACTTTTTTTATTTATATATACAAAAAGGAAAGTGAATCAGCACGATCCACTTTCCCACGTCACTGCCTCACTACTTGTGAGACATTTTAAGAGATTCAAACCGAACCTCTTATTTCCTTAGGCGTTAATCCGGTTCTTTTCTTG
>NZ_JAQVHI010000044.1:0-15562 GCF_028696275.1 Lascolabacillus sp. | reverse complement strand
AGGCAAAAGTTCCGCTCATCATTGGAAATTGCAGTGCAGAAATCGGTGGTAGCTTTGTAAATAATAGCCACTCAAAGGAGGAACTATTTTCTCTGTTTGGAGAATTAAAGAACGAAGCTGAAGCTGCTTTCGATCCTGATGGTACTAAAGAATTTGCAGAAGTTATTACAACGTTCAACACCGATTGGGTCTGGGGTGAACCTGCCAGGATGGTGGCGAGGTCGTTTGCAGCCGAAAAAGAACCGGTTTACGTCTATCATTTTGACTATGTTTCTCCCGCGATGAGAGTACGAGCACGATACGGTGCCGGACACGGTTCAGAGGTAGGTTATGTATTTGATACGCTGAATGAACGTAGAGATGCTCTCGAACCGTCCCCGGAAGAAAAAGAATTATCAAGAATGATGAATACTTATTGGACAAATTTCGCCAAAACTGGCAATCCAAATGGCGAAAATCTGCCTGTTTGGCCTCTTTACAATACACAAAAAGAAGAAATATTGGACATTGAGCCTGATGGTAAACCTATCGGAAAGTTTGATCCACGTAAAGCGAGATTAGATGTGATTGAAAAAACGTCCCAAATAAGAGACCGTTTACAATCTCGCGGTATTTAACAGCAAACTATTTGTGTCGAAATGAAACAGGGAATGAAAGTTGGTAAATTAATCGGGTTAGTCGTCGTTTTAGGCTTTATATCATACCACATAAATGCCCAAACGGAAGTGAGTTCCGATGAATCTTTGACGGATAAGCAACAAAACCTTATTTCAATTGCTGCTCTAACTGCTAAAGGTGATCTTCAGGCATTAAAGCCTTTTCTTGATAAAGGACTCGACACAGGATTGACCATAAACCAAATAAAAGAAGCGATTGTTCATGTATATGCTTACTGCGGTTTTCCCCGAAGCATTCGTGGGTTGCAAACATTCATGGAAGTAGTGAATGAACGCAAGGCTAAAGGTATCACCGACTTTTTAGGTGCCACCGCAACGCCTGTCAATGATGAGCGAAGCAAATATGAAAGAGGCAGGGAAATTCTGGAAAAACTCACCGGAGTTCCGCAAAATATGCCACAAACGGGTTATTCGGCATTTGCACCGGAAATAGAAAGGTTTCTTAAGGAACATCTGTTTGCTGACATCTTTGAAAGAGATGTATTGACCTATGCCGAAAGGGAATTGGTGACCATTTCCGTCATAAGCAGCATCGGTAATGCGGAACCCATGCTCCGGTCTCACATGAAAATTTGCCTGAATGTAGGAATAACACCGGAACAGTTGGAGCAATTCATTAAGGTTATAAGGGCAACATTGGGCAAGAAAGAAGCGAAAGTTGCTCAAAAGGTGCTGAATGAAGTGTTATCCGTTTCATAAGAAAACAATCAAAAATTTAGGTTCTGATAATGAGAAAAATAATAATTATTCTAACACTTGCGTCATTTATATTCATCGGGTGCAATAACGAATCGAAAAAAGGGGCTAATCCGGGTGTCGAAGCCATGAACGAGGTATTTCTCAAAGGTAATCTGATTACGAACAATTATTTTACGGGAAAAGCCTGGCTGAATATGCTGGTTACAGACAAAGAAAATTTCGATCTGACAGCAGGAAAAGTTTTATTTGAACCGGGTGCGAGAACAAATTGGCATTCACATCCGGGTGGTCAGATACTGTTGTGCACAAAAGGGAACGGATATTATCAGGAAAAAGGAAAGTCAATTCGGCCGTTAAAAGCCGGAGATGTTGTAGAGATATACCCCGATATTATACATTGGCACGGGGCTTCACAAAATAGCGAGTTTGAACATATTGCCATTTCCACGCAACAAAGCAAAGGAAGTGTAGTGTGGATGGAGCCTGTGACAGATGAGGAGTATTCCGACAATGAAAAATAAAAACGGCGTAGAACTGTTTTTATCCTTTATTTTTTGGTAAGATGTTTACTTTTTTGAAAGTTGGTAGTCGATAGCCGGTTGCAGCATCTTTCATCTGCTGTTTTTTTCGTAGCGAATCTGTTTTGCCAACTCTAATGTCTCTTTGTTGGTCTGACGCTCAACGGTTGTTCGTGGATTTTTTAGTAAATACAAGTTCAATGACTCCTTTTTTCGACTTTTTCTCACCATTTCTTCGCCGGTATTCTCATTTACGGTTTTTACATATCCCATATAATATTCGAGATACAAACTGTATGTCCCATTTTTAAGCTCTTTCTGCATAAGCTTAGGGTTGTCGGGTGCATTTTTTTTATTTACTTTGCAAATATAGAAATTAAATCTGGAATTCTGGGGTGCCCAGGGGGCGCCCAAACCGACAAAATATTTTTGTTAACTATTAAACTTATTCCGATATACTTCTGTTATAACATTTATATAACATTTTTTTATTCATTCCTTAAAAAATCGCAGAAATGAACAACCTGGAAACATCCTACATGGGAATACCATTAAGAAGTCCTGTCATTTTAGGAGCATCAGAACTTTCAACTAATAACGATACCCTGAAAAGAGCAGAAGATGCCGGAGTAGCAGCAATTGTGTATAAATCATTATTTGAAGAGCAGGTGCAGCTGGAGAACCTGCAGCATGATGAAATGCTTGAGGAGTATAATGATATACATGCAGAAATGATCACCTTGCATCCCGAAATAGAGAGATCAGAAATTGAGCACTTTTTGCATGTACTGCGTAAAGCAAAAGAGAGTGTTTCTGTTCCGGTGATTGCCAGTCTTAATGCTGTAAACAAGTCAACATGGATTAAATATGCGAAGTTAATAGAAGAGACAGGTGTTGATGGTATTGAGCTTAATCTTTACCAGACTCCTACACGTTTTGACCGTGATGGTGTGGCTATTGAAAGCTTTCAGGCAGATATTGTTTCGTCAGTAAAAGATAGGTTGTCTATACCTGTTGGAGTGAAATTAAGTTCTGATTACACTAATATTCTCAACTTTGCACAACAACTGGATGAAGCAGGTGTTGATGGATTAGTCCTGTTTAATGCTTTCTTCCAGCCGGATATTGATATAGAAAAAGAGAAGCATCGCAAATCGTACAACTTTAGCAGAAGAGGGGATTATAAGAAATCACTTCGATATGCAGGAATGCTTTATGGGCGAATAGCTGCAGATATTTGCAGTAGCCGCGGGATCTTCACTGGAGAGGATGTAATAAAACTGTTGCTTTCAGGAGCCTCTTGTGTGCAGGTAGTAAGTGCAGTATATAAGTATGGTACCGGTGTAATAACCGACATAAACAACACTATTTCCGGTTGGATGGAAAGGAAGGGATATAACAGAATAGATGATTTTAAGGGCAAATTATCTGACAGCGTGCTGAATAAGAACGACAGTGTGCTTATTTACAAAAGAGCCCAATATATCGATCTTATCCTGCACTCAGATACAATTTTCGGAGAGGAGCGTTTATGATTTTTTAATCCTGCTTAATTACTCACTCGTTGTCTATATTTTTTTGCTTTATATTAGCAGCCATCTTGATCCAGATATAGCCAAATATCATTGCAAGACATGAAGCTATTAATACTGAGAGCTTTGCGATATCCTGGTGTAATTTATTCTCAGGGAATGCCAGATTTGATACAAAAATTGACATTGTAAATCCTATACCTGCAAAGATAGTTACTCCAATGAGTACTAGCCAGTTGATTTTTGTTGACAACCGTACGATTTTTAATTTTGTAAGCAGATATACTGCGAGAGATATGCCTAAGGGCTTTCCTACAACTAAGCCTAATATTATACCAATAGAGAGTGATGAAGCCAGACCCGCTATTGATGATGATGAAATAAGAATGCTTGTATTGGCTAATGCAAAAATTGGAATGATAAGGTAGTTGACCGGGAAACTAATTCTCTTTTCAAATGCCGGCATTCTGTTAATTGGAAGGATGAAAGCGAGTATGACTCCCGCAAAAGATGCATGAATACCTGATCTGTAGGTGCAGTACCACATTGCCAAAGCCAGAATAATTGTGTAAATGTATGCAGAATTATTCTTTATGAATTTGTTTATAAAATAGATCACAATTGCTATACCCGCAACACCCAGTAGCCAGTATATATCTGGTGCAGAACCATAAAAGAATGCAATAATCAGAATTGCACATAGGTCATCTATTATTGCCAGTGCAACAATGAATACTTTCATTGAGTGTGAAACTGCTTTACCCAGCAGACTTAGCATCCCAATAGTAAAGGCTATATCTGTAGCAGCGGGAATTGCCCATCCACTTGTATAATCACTGTTTCTTGTAGCGATTATGAATATTAAAGATGGAAATACTACTCCAAATATGGCTGAGATTGCCGGTAACATCATTCTACCCGGAGTTGAAAGTTCTCCGTCAGTTATCTCCTTCTTTATGTCGAGTGCAACATGAAAGAAGAATAACGACATTAGTGCATCGTTGATAAAATGCACTATAGAGTGAGGAAGATGGAGTTTACCAAACAGTGGAATCTCAGAGTCCCAGAAATTGTAATAATGTACTCCAACTCCTTTCAGATTAGATAATATAAGTGATATAGCAGTGCAAATAAGCAGTAGTACACCTAACGTCCTGCTGTCATTTAATATGAGCTGAATTTTCGATCGCACTAATCCAACTGTTGAATTATCTGTAGCCATTAATGTTTAATGTAGGTTCTGTTTCTGTTTATTTCAATAGAAAGCTGAAGTCATCCTCATTTGATAACTCTTTGGGATCCTGGCCATATTTGAATATTCTGGCATTACGATTACCCATCAGTACAAGTTCATCCTCTTCAAGTAAAAGCATTGTACCTTCGCGTAAACCAACAACATATGTATCCTGGTTAATCTCGATAAATTCTTTAATTCTTACTTCTCGCGTCTCACCTCCATGGTTTGCAGGATTATCATCGAGATAATGTGGATTGATTTGAAATGGCACCAGCTTTAGAGTCTTGAATTTTAACGGTTCAACAATTGGCATATCGTTCGTTGTTCTAAGAGTAGGACAGGCAATATTTGAGCCTGCACTCCAGCCAATATATGGAGTTCCTTTTTTTACTTTTTTACGGATCACCTTCATCAACCCTTTCTCTTGAAGCATTTTCACAAGCTGCCAGGTATTGCCTCCGCCAACTACTATTGCATCGGCATTCTGTATTGCTTCAACAGGGTTAATAAAACGATGGATACTGGTGACATGATGACCAATTTCGGCAAAACGCTGATTTACTTTTTCTTCATACTCTTCATAGGAGAAGGTTACTGCAGCATAGGGTATAAAGATAGCATTCAGAGGCTTTTCCCCAAGAAATTCTTTTATGTACTCTTTTGGATATTCCAGATAACTTTCCCCGGGATTAGTTGAGTTACTGATTAATAGAAGTCTCATTTTACAGGTTTTTGTCAATTAAAACACAAATGTAATGAAAAATAGATAAAAAAAATTTTAAATAGGTCTGAATGGGCTAAATTTGTATTTTAATACTTATTAAAAAGCCTAAAATGAAAGATATTTTACGACAAATACGCACAGATCTGAGATTATCGATGAATGGGGTAGTATCTACCAGTATGAGAAATAAGGGTGTAAATTACAGAATGATCTTTGGGGTTGAAATACCGGTTATTAATAGGATCGCGCAGAAATACCAGTCTGATGCAGTTCTGGCGGAGCGACTCTGGGAAGAGGATGTGAGGGAGATGAAAATAATGGCAACTTTATTATATCCGGTTGATCACTTCAGTAAGAATAAAGCTCTGGAATGGATCTCAGAGATTAAAGATCAGGAGCTGCGTGAGCAGGTATGTAAAAATATATTACAACGACTTCCCTATGCAGATGAGTTAGTTGTGACATCCATAAATAGCAAAGAAGATAATATTGTAACTACAGGGTTGTGGCTGTTTTCAAGATTATGTATAACTGGTTCGGACCTTGTGAATAAAATCGACTCTGGAATATTAATCAATTCAGCTATAGAGAATCTGGGATCAGAATCTATGCTCCTCAGACAATCAGCCCTGAATGCACTGAAATTTTATGGTCGTACCTCCAGGGACAGGTCTGAACTGATTCTGGCTAAAACAGCTTCATTTGAAAATTCAGATAATGGTGTTGAAAACGAAATGTTTGACCAACTAAAATTTGAATTCGGATTCGAGGATTAAATAGTCAGTTCTTGTAGTTATGCTTTAAGAAGAACATAGCTATTAGTATATTCAGTATAAGAAATCCACCACTACCTGCAAGAAAGATACCTTTCCACTGGGGAAGTGTTATAAGAGATATAATTGAAGCTATGGCTATGATTGCAATAATTATCCATAGTACTTTTATTATTTTCTTTATTTTGCTCATTATAATTTATTGTTTATTCAGTTTTACTTTTTATCCAATTAGTAATATCAGATAAAATCTGTGGAGATATTGTTTGATCGATCTTTGCATATTCATCGGGCTGACCTGTTATACTTTCCTGAAACAGATGATTCAGCAAGGGGTATGATTTTGTTTCAACTTTATAATTACCACCTTTTTGAATATGATGCTTTATAGCTTCGAGATTTTTTAATGCAGGCACCTGAACATCATTCTCTCCATTAATTGCAAGTACAGGACATGAAACAAGGCTTAAATAATCTTTAGGGTCAGTTGCAAGAAAGCTGCGATAACCGGGAGTTATCATAGCATTGAACTGAGCACGAAGATAAGGTTCTTTTTCCAACTTAAGCTTAATCAGAATAGGGAGTTGTTCCCATAAATATGAAAGTCTGTCGCGAAGCGCTGTACGATCATTTTCTGAGCCAGACCAAACAAGTAAACTCTCAAAAATTTCTCTGTTTGTAAGCTGTAGTCTGTTAATGGTTTCCGGTTCAATTCCTTGATGTTTGAGCGAGTTCTCATTCTGATCAAGAACAATCTCAATACCTTTTGTACCGGGTGCAGCCAAAAGAACCAGGAATTTTACATCACTGCTTTTTGATGCTACCATTGGGGCAATTATACCACCTTCACTATGCCCTAACATGCCTATCTTTGAACTGTCAATCTCTTTTCTGCTTTTCAGATACTCTAAAGCATTAGATGCATCAGTTACAAAGTCGCTGATAGTTGCCTTTGAATAGTCACCGGTTGACTTTCCAACGCCTCTCTTGTCGTATCGTAACACTGCAAAACCATTACGTGTAAGATAGTCTGATAACAGATAAAAAGGTTTATGACCGAAAATAGTTTCATCTCTGTCATTTGGACCGCTGCCGGCTATTAGAATAATTGCAGGAAATATGCCTGTACTATCAGGAAGGGTTAAAGTTCCAGATAGTGAAACTTTGTTCTGACTGTTATCAGGTATAGTTACTTCTTCGGAAATATAAGGAAGAGGTTCAATAGGCGT
The DNA here is from genome assembly GCF_028696275.1 of Lascolabacillus sp. Classification (NCBI taxonomy): domain Bacteria; kingdom Pseudomonadati; phylum Bacteroidota; class Bacteroidia; order Bacteroidales; family Porphyromonadaceae; genus Lascolabacillus; species Lascolabacillus sp. The sequence goes on along the minus strand of NZ_JAQVHI010000044.1, from coordinate 8,173 downwards.
TTGTGGTTTGTGTACAACCTCTTTGATAGTTTTTCTCAATGTAAGAGGAAATGGAATACCACCCTGATTAAATGTGCCGACAATTGAATCGTTTTCGAGAATACCTCTGTAAAAGATTCCAAGTCCTGAAGCAATTATTTCAAGTTTTTTATCAGATTCAGAATAGGTAGTTCTCGTTGTGGGTAATCCAAATGCACCCTGGTCGGGGCTATCAAAAGTGGAAATGAGTACAGAATCTTTCATAGAAACATTAAACACAAGACGTAGTGAAGTTTCCTGAATTTTTAGGCTGCCAGTCCAACTTCCAATAATTTCCTGAGAGTATAAGTTGCCTGTCAGCAAGAAAAGAAAAATGTAAAAAACTGCTTTATTCATGATGATATGGCTCATTATTTATAATAGTCATAGCCCTGTAGAGCTGTTCTGTAAATATCATTCTAACCATTTGATGCGTGAAAGTCATTTCTGAGAGCGAGATCTTTTCGTTGGCTATATTGTAAACACTTTTAGAAAAGCCGTATGGACCACCAATTATAAAAACCAATCGTTTAGGAACTGTGTGCATTTTCTTTTCGATATAATTTGCAAAACCGGATGAATTGAATTTTTTTCCTTTTTCGTCCAGTAAAACAATGTAATCGGTTAGTTCCAGTGCTTTTATAAGTTTATCACCTTCAAGATTTTTCTGCTCAACTTCAGAAATACTTTTTCTGTTCTTTATATCAGGGATATAAATGTCTTCAAAAGGGATATAGTAATTCAACCTTTTAACATACTCATCAATAATTTCTTTAAAAAGTCTGTTATCAGTTTTTCCTATAGAAAGTAGAGCTATTTTCATACTAATATTATCCCTAAACAATTAAAAACCATAGTTTAGTTACAAAAGTAGCCGATTATTTTGTATTTTTGTGCGAAATATTTTAGGAAATTTATAACAATAAGGGTATTTGGATGTTTAATGTGAAATACCCATAACTAATAGAACCCTTTAGGTGATGGAAGTAGAAAATTTAATTAATAGCTTATTGGAACTGGCTTTTGCTGAAGATATCGGTGATGGTGATCATACAACATTATGCAGCATACCCGCGTCGGAAGTTGGCAGTTCAAAGTTGTTAATAAAAGAAGAAGGTATTCTTGCAGGGGTAGATGTAGCAAAAGATGTCTTTCATAAATTTGACCCCGAATTAAAAGTTGAGGTTTTTATAGAGGATGGGGCTCAGGTTAAGCCTGGCGATGTAGCTTTCGTTGTAACAGGTAAAGTACAGTCGCTGCTGCAAACTGAGAGATTGGTTTTGAATCTAATGCAAAGAATGAGTGGGATTGCCACAATTACTAATAAATATGTGAAATTGCTGGAAGGGACTAAAACAAAAGTGCTTGACACAAGAAAAACCACCCCCGGTTTGAGGATGCTGGAAAAGCAGGCAGTGAAAATTGGAGGAGGAGAAAACCACAGGATTGGTCTCTTCGACATGATCCTTTTAAAAGATAATCATGTTGATTTCGCCGGAGGCATAAAGAATGCAATTACCAGAGCGAAACAATATCTCAAAGAAAAGAACAAAGATCTAAAAATTGAGATAGAAGTAAGAAATTTTGACGAACTCAACGAAGCTCTGAATGTTGGAGGTGTCGACAGGATAATGTTGGATAATTTTACAGTTGAAGATACTCGTAAGGCTGTAGAAATTGTTAATGGAAGAGTAGAGCTTGAATCGTCAGGAGGAATTACATTTGAAACTATTAGGGACTATGCTGTTACAGGTGTTGATTATGTCTCCGTAGGAGCTTTAACACATTCTGTCAAAAGTTTGGACATGAGTCTTAAAGCCGTATAATACAATAATGATAGAAAGCGAAAATAAACAGGAGCTGCTTGATAAAAGATATATGCGAATGGCCTATATCTGGTCTGAAAATTCATACTGTAAACGTAGAAAAGTCGGAGCATTATTAGTTAAAGACAAAATGATAATCTCAGATGGTTACAATGGTACTCCATCCGGATTTGAGAACATTTGCGAAGACGAGGACAATAAAACAAAACCATATGTTTTACATGCTGAAGCTAATGCAATAACAAAAGTGGCCTGTTCTAACAATAGCAGCAAAGATGCAACTCTGTATGTTACATCTTCTCCATGTATAGAGTGTGCAAAACTGATTATCCAGGCAGGAATAAACAGAGTTGTTTATGCTGATGCATACAGGTTAAGTGATGGAGTCGATCTATTGAGAAGAGCAGGTATCGAACTCGTAAATGTAGAGCTGAACGGATAAAAAGATAAAAGTATTAAATGGGTACAGAAAGAAGAAAAGGAATATGGTTGCCTCTATGGATTTCAATTGGAATAGCAATTGGTCTGTTTATAGGGAGTAAGTTCAGCATCTTCAATACTCCCGGAAATCTTGTTGGTTCCGGTAAGTTAGATGCTGTATTAAACTATATACATGAATCTTATGTGGATACAGTGAACACTTATCAACTTGTTGAGGATGCCTTGCCTAATATTATTCAGGAACTAGACCCACACTCTGAATATATCTCGGCAGCAGATATGAAAAGGGTAAATGAGTCTTTGGAAGGTCATTTTTCTGGTATAGGTGTTAGCTTTTATGTACTTAGAGATACTATAGTTGTAACCAGTATTGTACCCGGTGGTCCTTCTGAAGCAGCCGGAATAATGCCCTGGGACAGGATTGTTGCAGTTGATGATTCTGTTGTTGCAGGTAAGAAAATTCGTAATGAGCAGGTTCTGAAAGTATTGCGCGGGGAAAGAGGGACAGAAGTGAAGCTGGGTATAAAGAGAGCCGGGAATGATTTTATAGAAAATATAACTGTAACCCGTGGCGAGATACCTGTTAAGAGTGTTAATGCTGCATTTATGCTGTCTGATGAAATAGGTTATATAAAACTTGGTGTTAATTTCGGGTTTAACACATTTAGTGAATTTATATCTGCAATATCCAAGTTGAAAAGTATGGGCGCCAATTCGTTTATAATTGACCTCAGAGGTAATGCTGGGGGGTCACTTGAAGTTGTTGTGGCAATGGTGAACGAGTTTTTGCAGAAAGGTGATCTCATTGTATATACAGAAGGTAGAAATTTTCCGCGTACAGACAACTATGCAAATGGTTCGGGCACATGCAAAAATGATGATGTTGTAGTATTAATCGATGAATTGAGTGCTTCAGCGAGTGAAATATTTGCAGGAGCAATTCAGGATCATGACAGAGGATTGGTGATTGGAAGACGTTCGTTTGGAAAAGGACTTGTACAAAGTCAGAGAAATTTTCCTGACGGATCAGCTGTCAGACTAACTGTAGCGAGATATTATACAGCATCGGGAAGATCGATTCAAAGGACATATGAAAAGGGAAGATATGATGAGTATGAGATGGATGCCATAAACCGTTATATTCAAGGAGACTATGTGAATATTGACACTTTGAATAATCTTATCCCTTACGAAACTTTAGGTGGAAGAACCGTTTACGGTGGTGATGGAATTATGCCTGATATATTTATTCCAAGGGATACTACAGGTTACAATTCATACTATAATAGTGTTGTAAACAGGCGTTTAGATGAAGAGTATGCTATGGTCTATTCTGATATGAACAGAGAAAGGCTTAGCACTTTCAGTACATGGCAGGAGCTATACAGATATCTTAGACAGCAACCACTTTTATTAAACCTGGTTAGTTACGCTGATAATAATGGTATCAGACGCAGACCCTACTATATTCAGGAGTCGGGTGAATTATTTGAGACTAATTTATATGCATATATAATTAGAAACTTTTTTGGCGAAGAGGCTTTCTGGGCTGCTTATTACAGGGAAGATCCGCTTTTAAACAAAGGTATTGAACTTATTGAAACCGGTATGACTAAAAAGGTAAATATTTTAAATGAGCAGTTTAAATAAAAAAACTTTTACCTTTGCATTCCAATCGAGTTACTGATTTATAAAAATAATCTTTATGAGTAAGTTTATACAGAACTACCTATCACGCAGAGTCCTTTCCAGAACAGCAATTTTGGCACTTGATATTCTGATGATTGTTTTTTCATGCCTGTTTATGTATTTAGTAAGGTATGGATTCGATGGGCTTACAGCCGAAATAAGAAGTGACGGAACAACAGTTGGGTTATTCTTAATTATCTTCAATATTATATCTTTTGTTTCCTTACGTACATTTAGTGGTATTTTAAGGTTCTCTTCTTTTACAGATTTATTGAGGATAGTTTATGCACTTGTATTAGGATATGTATTGACTTTTATTGCTATAGTTATTATAAGGAAATCAAATCCTCTGTTTCATCTTGACAATCTTACATATATATCAATATATTTCCTGAATACATTTTTAATGATATTCTCACGTATATTGGTTAAAGAGGTTTATGAAACCATTACCGGTAGTGATATGAAGCCTGTAAATGTATTCATATATGGAACAAAAGAAGCCGGTATAAGTGTTGCTAAAGCTCTCAAGGGTAATAATGAATTTAACTATCGTGTGCTGGGTTTTATATCTGATGAAAGCCATATGATAGGGAAGGAACTCATGGGTGTTACTATTTATGAGAATAATCAGGATATTTTCAGGATTTTAGTAAGTAAGAATGTACATACTATTATTGTGTCTCCTCAAAAAATGGAGGAGATAAAGAATTCGGCATTACTTGCAAACTTTGTGGATCATGACATCTCTCTGTTAACAACAGTACCTATTAACGAATGGAACGGTTCGTTGAAGAGTAAGGAACAGTTAAAGGATATACAAATTGAGGATTTGTTACCACGTGATCCTATTAGGATTAATATGATAGAGATTGCCTCAAATATCGAAGGCAAAAGGGTAATGATAACCGGCGCAGGAGGTTCTATTGGTAGCGAGATTGTTAGGCAGGTTGCTTCTTTTAATCCAAACAGTATTATTTTAATTGACCAGGCTGAAACACCTCTGCACAATCTGAAGCTTGAGTTAAAAGAAAAATGGAGAGATCTGAGAACAGAAATATTGGTTGCAAATGTAAGCAACCATTCGAGAATGGATAAGATATTTTCGAAGACCAGACCTCAATATATTTTTCATGCAGCTGCTTACAAACATGTCCCAATGATGGAGGTGAATGTGTCTGAAGCGATACAAACAAATGTTTTGGGAACAAAAATTGTTGCTGACCTGTCTGTGAAATATAACGCTAATAAGTTTGTAATGGTTTCTACAGATAAAGCAGTTAATCCATCTAATGTGATGGGCTGTTCAAAAAGGATCTGTGAAATCTATGTTCAGTCATTAGCAAAAAAAATAGAAAAGAGTGGAGAAAAATCAACGCAATTTATTACTACACGTTTTGGAAATGTGTTAGGATCAAATGGTTCGGTTATACCTCTTTTCAAGGATCAGATAAAACATGGGGGACCTGTTACCGTAACCCACCCGGAAATCATAAGGTATTTTATGACTATACCTGAAGCATGCCAGTTAGTGCTTGAAGCAGGAGCAATGGGAAAGGGTGGAGAGATATTTATTTTTGATATGGGTAAACCAGTTAAGATTCTTGATCTGGCAAAGAGAATGATTCGTCTGTCAGGCTCAAAAAATATCAAAATTGAATTTACAGGCTTGCGTAATGGAGAGAAGCTTTATGAAGAGCTTTTGAACCATGCTGAATATACTAAGCCTACACATCATGAAAAAATAATGATTGCAAACGTTCGTGAATATGAGTATGACGAAATTTCTCGAATGATTGATTCGTTAATCAAGGTTTCATATGAATATGATGATATGAGAACCGTTAGAAAAATGAAGGAGATTGTTCCTGAGTTTCAGAGCATAAATTCACCGTTTGAAGCAGTAGACAGAGTTTTGGAGAAGGTTTCTAAAGAAACTCTATAATTCTCCTTGCATATCACAAAGTTTAGTGTAGTATCCACCTAGTTTGTATAGGGAGTCATGCTTGCCCTGTTCTACTATTTCGCCATCTTTCATCACATAAATGGTATCTGCATTTCTAATAGTAGATAGGCGGTGAGCAATAATAATAGTAGTACGATCCTTCATAAGTTTATCAAGAGCTTCCTGTACCAGACGTTCGGAGTCAGTATCCAATGCAGAAGTAGCTTCATCAAAGATTAGTATTTCAGGGTTCTTCAGAATTGCTCTGGCAATACTAATTCTTTGTCTTTGACCACCGGAAAGTTTTCCACCCCTGTCACCAATATTTGTGTTGTATCCATCTTCGGTGGCCATTATGAACTCATGTGCATTTGCAATTTTTGCAGCTTCAATTACTCTGCTTTCAGATACATCTTTCATTCCAAAAGCTATATTATTATATATAGTATCATTAAATAGAATAGGATCTTGATTAACATTTCCCATTAGGGATCTTAGTTCATGAATTTTCACGTCTCTTATATCTACTCCATCAATATATATACCACCTTCCTGAATATCGTAGAATCTGGGAAGAAGATCTGCTAATGTTGATTTTCCTGATCCGGACTGACCAACAAGGGCTATAGTTTTACCTTTTTCTATTGTGAGGTTCACTCCTTTAATAACCCAATCATTAATATATTTAAACCAAACACCTTTATACTCAATTTTTGAATTGAAGTTTATATCTACAGGCTTTTCAGGATCTGTAATAGGATTTTTTGCATCTAAAATCTTATCAATCCTTTCCATTGAGGCTAATCCACGCTGAACAGCATATGCTGATTTAGAAAATTCTTTAGCTGGATTTATTATACTATAAAATATTGTGAGGTAATAAATAAATGTTGCTGCATCTATTGCACTATTATTCCCTAATATCAGAGATCCTCCAAACCAAAGTACAATTGCAATTGTTATGGTGCCCAAAAGCTCACTCATTGGGTGTGCCAGCTGCTGTCTTCGTGAGATTCTGTTTGACATCCTCCTGAATTCATTACTGCCGTTGTGAAATCTTTTAGAGATTTTATTTTCCGCAACAAATGCCTTTATTACTCTGAGTCCACTTAAAGTCTCTTCTACCTGTGACATTAGTTCTCCCCATTTGTTTTGTGCCTCGAAAGAGGTTCTTTTAAGGGTTCTTCCTACACGTCCCATTATAAAACCCATTATCGGAAGAACCAAAAGTACAAAAAGAGTCAGCTGCCAACTTAATACTGTCATCGTGGTAAGATATATTAGTATTAATATTGGGTTTTTGAATAACATATCAAGTGAACTCATTACTGAATTCTCTACTTCATTGACATCACCCGAAATTCTTGACAGAATATCACCCTTTCTCTCTTCTGAGAAAAAAGCCAGAGGCAACGAAAGAATCTTATCATTAATATTGTTTCTGATGTCTTTTACAACACCTGTTCTTATTGGTATTATAAAATAGGATCCCAGATATGCTGAGGCTGTTTTAAGGAGTGTCATTATTATTAATGTGACTGCAAGCAACATTAATGTATAGCTGCTACCATTTGTTTCGATCAGCTGGGTTATATACCAGTTCACATTATTAAGTGTAATATCGATTATTGAATATTCGGTACCTTTCCAGGGTATAAACTCAAATGTTTGTTTATTCACTTTAAATAATACCTGAAGAATAGGAATTATTGTGGCAAGAGAAAATACATTCAGTATTGCGGTTAGAATATTAAAGAAAAATGCAAGAAACAGATGTTTCTTATATGGTGGTAAAAATCTTTTTAAGATAAGTATAATACCCTTCATTGAAAATTTAGTTTGTTGTTGAGAAAAATTGGTTTGTTAAATCGGGCGCAAGTTACACATAAAATATGATTTTCTTATAGGCAATTTCTGCTCGTTTATGATGAAAAGCATCAGTTTTAAACAGACGTGTTAGAATCATTTTTTTGGAGTTTAGACCTTACTGACCAAATTGGTCAAAAAAAGTCGAATTTTTCTTTTTTCGTTATTTACGTGAATATCATATCTTTGTGCTCAGAGAGGAAAAAAAGTGAAGTTTTTTTGAAAATTAATTGCAAATATGTTTGGATGGTAAATAAACTCTCCATATCTTTGCACCCGCTTTTGAAAGGAACACCACCTGATAAGCGAAACGATAAGCGATCTTTAAAAAATTTACATACATTTTTTTTTGACAAGCAAGTACAAGAGATATAATATTAAGATTATA
>NZ_JAQVHI010000012.1:0-59223 GCF_028696275.1 Lascolabacillus sp. | reverse complement strand
TTCATTGCCGGTTTAGTGAAAAATGCAATAACCCCGGTTAAAATAATCACCAATCCTGAAATAATAAAAGAGGTGTTCAGGCCTATTGTATCTGCAATGAAACCAATTCCAATCAGTCCGATCATTGATGGTATAAGGGCTACAGCATAAAATGTAGAGAATACTCTTCCAAGTGCAGCAGGATCTATTTTATTTTGTACCAATCCGGTAAATGCTGAATTGTAAACAGCTCCTGCTATTCCACTTATGCAGGTCAATATGGCAAACCATATATAACCGTTTGGGGATAAGATTCCTGATCCCATAAAAGCCATACCTAATAGGATGTAGGTCCAGTTAATTAATCCAACACGATTTACATTATAAACTTTAACTCCCATAATTGCACCACCTGCAAGTGCTCCAACACTCCACACTGCTTCTATAACCCCAGCCTGAAACTCTGTTCCGTTGAAATAATCTAATGTCATGAGAGGGAAAAGTACACTAATTGGTATAATAAAGAAAAGTATTATAATTGAGTAAAGAAAGACAAGACTTAGTCCTTTGTTTCTTAATACAACCATTGCTCCTTCTTTCATCTCTTTTAAGAAGTGACGCTCGCTGTTTTCTGTTTTCTCAGGATTCGGAATATTTACGAAAAAGAGAGAGGATACAGCGATTAATGCTCCTGCAACATCAAAAATAAGTACATACTCTATATCCCATATTGTAATCATCATTGCTCCTAATGCCGGACCGGCTATCTGACTCACAGATGCTATTATCTGGTTTATTCCAGCTATACGGGTTAACTGGTCGGAAGGAGCCAGTAGCGGTACAGAGGCTTGCATTGCCGGCATATGAAATGAAGATCCCACAGATCTGAGTGCTAATAATGCAAATATGTGCCACAGTTCTGCTTTGTCGAACCAGAAGAGGAGTGCAAGTATAAGTGTACAAAGAGCAATGAAAGTGTCAGCCAGCATCATTATTCTCTTACGGTTCCATCGGTCGATAAGCGCTCCCGTAAACGGTCCGATTACAGTTTGAGGAAGCATACCGGCAATTGCAGCAAAAGCTAATATTTCGGCTGATCCCGTTTGCAGACTTAGCCAAATGATAATTGCAAAATTAACTAGACTGCTGGTTAAAATAGAAAAAAACTGGCCACTCCAGATAATTGTAAAGGTTCTCTTCCAGTTGTTATTCATAAAAGTTGGACATTCTAATTTACAGCAAAAATTTTACAGACAGAGCTATAACAGTTTATCAGCACCAACTGTTTACAAATTGAGTAATAATTAAGAAGATTAATGAGAACTGTTTTTTAATTAAAAAACAGGCTTGCTAAAAGAGTAAAACCAAGTCCGCAAAAAGCTATTATTGATTCCATTACTGTCCAGCTCTGCAATGTCTGTTTTTCATTCATTCCCAGATATTTTCCTACAAGCCAGAAGCCACTGTCATTTACATGTGACAGTAATGTTGCTCCAGATGAAATTGAGAGTACTATTAATGCCCTTTGAGGATCGCTTAGGGCGAATTCAGAAATTAAAGGTGCTACAAGACTGGCTGCAGTAATCATTGCTACAGTAGCTGAACCTTGAGTTACTCTTACAGCAGCTGAAATCATCCATGCAAGTAGTATTGGAGGTAATGGTGAATTTACCATCGATTCAGCCATCATTTGTCCTATTCCGCTATCTATCAATACCTGCTTAAGTACCCCGCCTGCTCCTGTAATAAGGATAATAATTCCTGCGGGGCCCAATGCCTTGGTGCTGAGTGTTAGTATCTTCTGCTTATCCATACCTCTTTTTAGACAAAGAAAATAGATCGCTATTAATGTAGCTATTATTAATGCAGAGAAAGGGTGGCCTAAAAATTCAATAATGTCTGTCCAGATCGATTTACTTATCACCTCATTTGCAACTGCTACAGTTGTAAATGTATTTAATAGAATTAGAATGAGTGGTACTGAAATTATTATGGCAATTGAACTGAAAGAGGGATATTTTTTAGAGTCGAATTCCAGTTGAGTTTCCTCAAATACGTAATTATGTTCCAGGTGGATCTTTTTAGATATAAACTTTCCAAATACAGGACCGGCAATAATTGCGGTAGGTAATCCTATAATAAACCCCAAAAGAATTACCCAGCCAAGTTGGGCATTAATAATGTCAGCGACAGCTACGGGTCCCGGTGTTGGAGGTATAAAGCTATGTGTTACAGCTAAACCGGCGAGAAGTGGAATTGCATAATATAGCAATGATTTTTTTGTGTCGCGTGCAAGAGCGTATACAATTGGTACAATAATAATAAATCCAACATCAAAAAATACAGGAATACCTACAAGAAAGCCTGTAATGACCATAGCCCATGGAGCGCGATCCTTCCCAAATTTATTTATGAGATAGTGTGCCATAGATTCCGCACCTCCCGAACTTTCAAGCATCTGGCCGAAGATTGCACCAAGTCCTACAACAGTTGCTACGAATCCCAACGTACTGCCCATCCCTTCCTGAATTGATCTGGTTATGGCACTGAGTGGCATACCGGTTAGGATACCTACATATATTGCAATGAGCAGTAGTGATATAAAGGCACTTATCTTTAGTTTCAGCACCATGAATAGCAGTAGAAACACTGCAGAAACAATTATCAGCACTATTGTCAGAGTTGTCATAACTGTGCTTATAACTTAGAGTTTATGTACTATTATTTGTTCTCGAGCTCTTTTTTTCTTTTCAAAGCCTCAAGATAATAATAATCTGCATAATTCAGAGGCACATCAACCTCGGAGTTGTGAGGAAGACTTCCAACGGAGTGCATTAAAATAAAATCTCCATTTTCACCTAGTTCAGCACGATATTCAGGTCCTGACAGTGTAGTAATTATATTATCAGCAATTGACTTATAATCTCTATCGTTTGAGAACGTTGACAATTCATATAAAGCTGAAGCTAAAATAGCTCCGGATGATGCATCGCGATAGGTGTCAGGGATATCATCGGCACTTAGATCCCAATAAGGAACACCGTCTTCAGGATAGTTAGGGTGGTTGAGAACATATTCTGCACTTTTGATAGCCTGCTCAAGATATACAGGATTACCAGTTTCTCGATAACAGATAACAAATCCGTAAACACCCCAGATCTGACCACGAGACCATGTGCTTTCGTCAGAGAATCCTTGATGGGTATTTCTGTGCCTGACGCTCCCATCATTTGTGTCGTAATCGATTACATGCCATGTACTGTAATCAGGTCTGTAATGATTTTTAATAGTAGTGTTTGCATGGTTTATCGCAATATTATGAAATGTTGAGTCACCTGAAAGTTTTGTAGCTTCAAACAGCAGTTCCAGGTTCATCATATTATCTATTATTACCGGACACAGCCAATCATTGGATTTATTTGCATTCCAGGATTGTATTATACCTGCAGCAGGTTTGTATCGGGTAGAAAGTGATTTCGCAGCATTAATTATTACATTCTTGTAGGCTTCGTTACCTGTAAGTCTAAGACCATTGCCATAGCTGCAATAGATCATAAATCCCACATCATGGTTTCCTGTATAATATTGAATAGAATCCAGGGCTTCGGTATATTTAATTGCCAATGGTTTCCATTTTTCATCACCTGTCAACTCATAAAGATACCAAAGACTTCCTGGAAAAAACCCTGATGTCCATTCTGTTGCAGGTATATACTTCATCTCACCGTCAATAATAGATTTAGGATTCACTAAATTTGCAAAATCTTCAATCTTATCAATCATTAAAGAGTACTGATTCGCAGAAAATGAGACATTTTCTCCAATAAAACTGGTATCGTTCTCATCATTATGCTGGTTTGAAGAGCATGATACTATGAAAACTAATAAGACTGTAAAGTGTAACAGAGTTAATAAATTTTTCATATATAAATGTTTTTAAAATTAAAAAAGAGGCCACCTCGATCGAGAAGGCCCCTTTTGTACTGGTTAACGTGATATTAGCATTAAGGTAAAAAAGATTGTTTTAGGTTATCGATACAAAGATAGGCCACTATTTTGAATGAGCAAAATAAAAAAACATATTATAAAACATAGTTTTAGAATATGTTTTTTTGGATATTTGCATTGTTAATCACTTTAAGTTGCTGATTTATCATGTCTTAGGTGTATATATAAAAAAAGAGGATAAAACTTGATTCTACCCTCTTCTTAATTTTTATGAGAATTATTTTCTAATACCTAATTCTTTAATGATTGCACGATATCTTTCGATATCCTTGTCGATCAGGTAATCGAGTAAACGGCGACGTTTACCAACTAATACTCTCAATGCTCTTTCAGTGTTATAATCTTTTTTGTTTGACTTCAAATGCTGAGTCAAATGCGAAATACGGTATGAAAACAATGCTATCTGCGCTTCAGGTGAGCCAGTATCAGTGTTAGACTTTCCGTACTTTGCAAAGATTTCCTGTTTTTTAGTAGAATCTAAATACATGTTTGTTTGTAATAAAACGTTATAAAAACTTTGGGATGCAAAGATACCTCTAATTTTTTTATATACAAACGGTTTGCTGTTTTTTTCAATTTCGGCGACGTAATTTATCACTCAATCTCTTGATAGCATCATTTATTTCCTGATCAGGCTCTATAACATTATAATCGCCCCAAAAATCCGGATCAAGGAAATACTCTACTCTTTCAGCGATTACATCAGTAGATCTAATTCGTTCTTCTCTGGGAAATTTAATAACATTGTCAGTGTATCTGTCAGTTACAGCGATTTCTGAACCAATTGTATAGTTAGTGGCAAATAGTCCGAAGAAACGGTTGGTCCACCTTACTCTGAACTCTACCTCTGTACTACTATAATTAAAGTACCATTTTCCATCGTCTTCTATAAAATCAACCGTATACTGTGCTTTTTCAACCTCTACCCGCATTTTAGAAGGTTTACGCCTGATGAAAATATTTGATGCATCCTTTCTGTCTTCTACATTCATGTTGAATTCCATGCGGGCAAAAGCCAGTGATTCGTAATCAAGGTAAATTGTTCCTCTGAACAGTATCTCATCAATTTTGTTAATCGGCTGGAAATAAATTTTATAATGCGGCTTGTTATTAATATTTATAAGCCCCTCAATATGGTAGGAATAATCAGAACCATCTGTTCCAAATACTATCTCCGGATTTTTCGCAATATCCAGTAAAAGAGCGTCACTTATACCTCCCTGAAATTTCATAAGAACAGTGTCACGAGGAGATATATCTGTTGCCTTTCTGCCGATATATATACGAGCCTGATCGTTACTATAAGATCTGTAGGAGGCTTTATAAACATCCAGAACAGCTTCAACAAGTGAAATGTGCTTGGAGCCTTTTTTTACCGATTCGCGGTAGAATGCAACCATCATATTGGGTTCGGCTGCATAGTTTTCAGGAATTCTTCGTAATGCATCCTGTAGAAGATGAGTACCGTCTCCGGAAATAACCTGCAATTCACTTAACTGAATAGGAGATGGGACTAAAGTTATGTGATTGTTGGGACTATCTATAAGAGTGACAACCGGAATTTCCATGTTTGAATATCCAAGATGACGGATAATAAGTGTAGAGTTTCTGGATTCTGCCGGAACTCTTATGGAGAAATATCCATCTTGGTTGGTTACAGTAGATACATTTACACTTTGAACAGAAACACTTGCATTGACTAATGGTTGGTTAGTATCACCTCCTAAAACTCTTCCTCTAAGTACATATGTTGCATCTTGCTGTTGCACAATATTTGCCGAATTGAGGGCAGTAAAAGGGAACAGACTAAGGATCAGAAAAAAAGTGATTAAGTTTTTCATTTGATATGTTTCTTTTTATAAATGTGACTTATACAAAAAAGAATATTGATCCAATATCGTAACTAATTTATCTTCAGCTAACAAAGTAAACTAATTCGTACAAATATACAAATTAATATGAGATATTTAACTGTGAGCATTATATTATTGCGGTAACCCCGATAATTGATTAAATTTGTGCGTTTAAATACAGAATATACAATGGTATACAGATATGACTTTCTAGTAATTGGCTCAGGTATAGCAGGTATGAGCTATGCTTTGAAAGTGGCAAATTATGGTAAAGTAGCTATTATTGCAAAAAACCAGCTTGAGGAAGCAAATACTTATTATGCACAGGGGGGTATAGCATCAGTTACAAATCCATGGGATAATTTTGAGAAGCATATTGCTGACACTTTGGATGCCGGGGGCGGGCTTTGTGATCAGTTGGTTGTTGAAAAAGTTGTCAGAGAGGCACCTGCTCAGATCAGAGAGCTTATTAACTGGGGCGTGAATTTTGATAAGGATGATAAAGGTAACTTCGATCTTCATAAGGAGGGTGGACATTCCGAATTCCGTATTCTTCATCATAAAGATAATACAGGTGCTGAGATTCAGGTCAGCTTGATAGATGCGATAAGGAGACATCCGAATATAGATGTATTTGACAACCATTTTGCAATTGAAGTACTCACACAACATCACTTGGGTCAGGTAGTTACTCGACATACACCCGGAATTGAGTGTTATGGTGCATATATCCTGAACCAGGAGACAAATGAGATTGATACTTTTTTATCAAAGGTTACAATGATGGCTACAGGGGGCATAGGATCAGTATATCAGACTACTACCAATCCTGATGTGGCAACAGGAGATGGCATTGCCATGGTTGCACGTGCTAAAGGAGAAGTGAAAGGGATGGAGTTTGTACAATTTCATCCAACTGCACTTTATCACCCAGGAGCCAGACCCTCATTTCTTATTACTGAAGCGATGAGGGGTTATGGAGGAGTGCTCAAGACCTTGAAAGGAAAGGAGTTTATGCATAAATATGATGAGCGGGGTTCACTTGCTCCACGTGATATAGTTGCTCGTGCCATTGATACAGAAATGAAGGAGCGAGGTTATGATCATGTGTTTCTGGATGTTACTTTTAAAGATCCGGAGGAGACAAAAAAACACTTTCCTACTATTTATCAGAAGTGTCTCTCATATGGAATTGATATAACAAAAGATATGATCCCTGTTGCTCCTGCTGCTCATTATCTATGTGGGGGAATCAGTGTAAATCTTGATGGAGAGACAAGTATTGGTCGTTTGTATGCCAACGGTGAGTGTGCATGTACCGGATTGCATGGAGCAAATCGTCTTGCATCAAATTCTTTAATTGAGGCAGTTGTGTATGCCGACGCTGCAGCTAAACACTCCGTTCCGCTAATTAAAAATTATACCTTTCAGGAAGATATCCCACCATGGAATGCAGAAGGAACAACCTCTCCGGAAGAGATGGTTTTAATTACACAGAGCTACAAGGAGGTTGGGCAGATAATGTCATCTTATGTTGGTATTGTTAGATCAGATATCAGACTTAACAGAGCAATGGATAGGCTAAATATCCTGTTTAGGGAAACTGAAAATCTGTTTCAAAGGTCAATTGTTTCACGTGATATATGTGAATTGAGAAATATTATAAAAGTTGGATATCTTGTAATTAAACAGGCAATGGCTAGAAAAGAGAGTAGAGGATTGCATTTTACAGTTGACTATCCTGATCGTGATCCAAATTCAGTTTTATGAATAAATCAATAAATATAAATGGCTCTCTGATTGATCTTTCATCACCTCTTGTGATGGGTATTCTTAATGTTACACCTGATTCATTCTTTAAAAACAGCAGGAAGCAGTCTGAAAAGGATATCATAAACAGGTGTAGGCAAATTATGGATGAAGGGGGATCGATTATTGATTTAGGAGCTCAATCCACTACTCCGACATCAAAATTGTTAACAGCGGCTGAAGAGGCCGAAAGATTGATACCTGCACTAAAAATTATTAGGAGAGAGTTCCCAAAGGTAATTGTTTCAGTAGATACTTTCTATGCTGATGTTGCAAAACAGGCTGTGGAAGAGTTTGGCGCGAATATAGTAAATGATGTGTCAGGTGGACAGATTGATGATCAGATGTTCCCGGTTATTGCATCATTAAATGTTCCATATATATTAATGCATATGAGGGGTGTTCCTCAAACTATGCAGAGTATGACGGATTATGATGACTTTATTCAGGATATATTATACTATTTTTCTGAAAGGAAGGCGAAACTCAACTTATTAGGTGTAAATGATGTGATAATTGATCCTGGTTTTGGATTTAGCAAGACTCTTTCTCAAAACTACGAATTAATGGCATATCTTAAATATTTTCATATCTTTGAGGAGCCTATACTTGTTGGTATATCTCGTAAATCTATGATTTATAAACTGCTGGAATCAACACCCGAAGATAGTCTTAATGGCACCACAGTGCTAAATAGTGTAGCTTTGCTGTCTGGAGCAGATATTCTTCGTGTACACGATGTTAAAGAGGCTGTGGAGTGTGTAAAGATAATTGGTAAGTTGGCTGAGTACGATAAATAAAAGATATGTTAGCTCATTTTGGTATAAAGGATTTTATTGATGTTGTTCTGGTTGCTTTACTACTGTTTTATCTATTCAGATTAGTAAAAATTTCAGGACTCAGACCGCTGTTTATCGGTATTCTGGTATTCATGGTAATATGGATCTTGGTTTCACGTGTATTTAATATGGTGTTACTGGGGTCGATACTTGATCAATTTGTAAGTGTTGGCTTATTTCTGTTAGTAATTCTTTTTCAGGATGAAATAAGAAGGTTTTTAATGTCGTTAGGCTCAAAGAAGAGATGGAATTATATTACAAAATTGATCTTTCCAAGTGAAAGAGATAAAAAGGATCAGTCGCACCTAACAGCAATTGTACTTGCTTGTATGAATCTATCGAAAACAAATACAGGAGCACTAATTGCTGTACAGGGTGATATTCAAATGGGTCTATATGAACAAACGGGTGAAATAGTAAACGCTGATATTTCCTCAAGATTAATTGAGAATATATTCTTTAAGAACAGTCCTTTGCACGATGGTGCTATGATAATTGTAGGAAAGAAAATTAAAGCAGCTGGTTGTATTTTGCCAATATCTCAAAACCCAAATATTCCTAATCACCTGGGATTAAGACATAGGGCCGGACTGGGTATATCTCAGGAAACTGATGCGAAAGTGATAATTGTATCAGAAGAGAGAGGTAGAATATCGTTTGCCTCTCAGGGACGTTTGAAACTGAATATTACTCCTGAAGATTTACAACGGCTTTTAATTGCGGAGGATTAAAGATAATCAGATGATTCTTAAAGAACTGTCAATAATAAACTACAAAAATATCGCTCAGGCTGAGCTTCAACTTTCACCTAAAATAAATTGTTTCATTGGGAACAACGGGATGGGAAAAACAAATCTGCTTGATGCAGTTTACTACTTGTCATTTTGCAGAAGCTACACTAATCCTGTTGATTCACAGATAATAAAACATGACTCTGACATCTGCATGCTGCAGGGGAAATATATCTTTGAGGATTCAACACAGGAAGAAATTTATAGTGGAATTCGCAGAAGACAGAAAAAACAGTTTAAAAGAAATAAAAAAGAGTACGAGCGCTTATCTGATCACATTGGATTAATTCCACTTGTTATGATATCACCTGCCGATATTGAACTTATTACCGGGGCAAGTGAAGGAAGACGCAGATTTATGGATATTGCCATTTCACAGTTTGATAAAGAGTATCTTCGTGCATTAGTGAGGTATAATAAGGCATTGCAGCAAAGAAATGCACTTCTTAAAAACGATGAGGATTTAATTGATATTACTCTGTTAGAACTGTGGGAGGATCAGATGGTTGAGGATGGTGTTTTAATTTATAATAAACGAGTGGAGTTTATTATGAAGCTTACTCCAATGTTCAACGACTTTTATTCACGTGTAAGCGGTTCTGCCGAAACTGTTTCATTTGAATACATATCACAATTAAATGATGGTGATTTTAAGGACAAAATGAAAGGTAACCGTCAACGAGATTTATCTATTGGTCATACAACAGTAGGTGTTCACAGAGATGAACTTGAAATGTTACTTAATGGATTCCCGATTAAAAAAATTGGTTCTCAGGGGCAGAATAAAACATATTTCGTTTCACTGAAACTGGCTCAATTCAAATATCTGCTTGATACTGGTAATACCACCCCTATACTTGTTTTGGATGATATTTTTGACAGGTTGGATTCAAAAAGGGTGGAGGAGATAGTGAAGCTTGTCTCAGAACCAGAATTTGGACAGATCTTTATGTCAGATACCAACCGGGAATCACTTGATAAAATACTTGACAGACTTAATAACGACTCTCACATTTATTCGGTTATTAATGGAGAGATTAACTTGATCTAAACAAAAGGTAAACAGAATAAATATGCAAAAGAAAAATAGTCAGCCTATTTCCAAGGCAATGTCTGACTTTTTTAGTGCAAACAGCGAACTAAAGATGAAGCTGGCAGAATATCGTGCAGTAAATGGATGGAATGAAGTCCTTGGAGAGGGTGTATCCAAATACACTAGGAATGTTTATTTTAGAAGAAATATATTATACGTACAACTATCATCGGCAGTTTTACGTGCCGAACTACTCATGAACAAGAAGGGGTTGATTGATAAAATAAATGAATATGCTGAGTCCCCTGTTGTAAAAGATATTGTTTTGCGTTAAAAGAATGCAGACACACCAAGGTAGAATCCATCAGGATGAGGCGAATTGGGGCGTTGAGCCAGATCGTAATTAAGTGTAATATGTGTGTAACCTAATCTGAAACCTGCACCAACAATGAGTGAAGGTACGAAACCATTTGATTTAATTACTTCTCCTGTTGATTTGTAAGTCAGTTTCGACCAGATATAATTTAATTCCGGCTGAGTAAATATTGTAATAAAATGTACAGGGTAAGTATAGCCGAAAAGGTTAATTCCCAGCAAATTATCTTTATTCTCATAGTTAGAAAGATTTGCCCTGGAATAGTAATATTTTATGCCGGTACCGGCCATAAAATATTGATTGAACTGGTAACCAATCTGTGGCCCCAATCCAAGATGTGTATAGTTCCGACTTAAAGAAAGTCCGAGGTTTGCACCGAAACGCAATTTGCTTTTGTCGAATAGTTCTGCTTTACTCTCGTTGTGATCAGTGATCCGATAATATTCCCTGCCAGAGGAGTGTATATTGCGAGAGTCGTCTGCTCCAACCCTGATTGTATCATAACTGAATCCCTGTGCATTTGCAATAATAGGTAAAAGTAAGAGCAGATATATTAACCAACTTCTCATTTTATCAAACTTTGAAACACAGGGAACAATTCAGTTAGCTGATTTTCAGACAATCTGCTATATAGCAGATAAATTACTCTGTAGGAGTTTCTGTAGGCTGAGCTTGAAATGGAGTTACAGGTGTAACATCAGGCGCAGTTGATGGACTAAGTGGTGCAGGTTGTTGAACTTCAACCTGTGACTGTGGCAGAGCAGAGCTTGAAGCTGTGTATTTAGCAGTCAGGATGCTTAGTAAAATCACAATAGCGGCTAATGTCCAAGTGAATTTTTCAAGGAAATCTGTAGTCTTTCTTACTCCCATAATTTGGTTGGATGAAGAAAAACCGCTTGCTAAACCACCACCCTTTGATTTTTGAACTAATACAGCAAAAATCATCAGTATCGAAGCTAGCAATATCAGAATGGTGATAAAAATATACATAATAACTATTTATTTGTTTTTTTCGTTTATAATCAAATACTCCAGGAAACGAATTTGGTCCGCAAAGTAACTACTTTTTTTCGGAAAAGTCAAACTTAATCGCTTAATTATTGTAAGTGCCTGTTCATATTTCTTTTGCTTGATATAAATCTTTGCAAGTGTTTCAGTTAGAAACTCATTCCCTTCATCATTTACAATATCATCAACATGTTTTTTCTTATTGCTGTCACTCTTTTCTTTAAATGGGCGTATTTGAATTGGATCTGATTCATTGTTTTTTATGAAAGCATCTATTATGTCTTGATGCTGAAACGGTTCGGGAGAAGACTCCCGCCTAGTTTCTTCTCCTAATGATTCCAGATACCCAAAGTAATCTGTTGTGACATAATTTATCTCTGGTGTATAAGTTGGTGTTTCAATTATATCCTCTTTTCCAAAAGAGGTAAAGTACGAATCAAGTAATGCTTCTGTTCTGTCCCTTTTCTCTTGAAAGTTCCTCCCTTGAGGGAAAAGTAGATTTTCATATTCCTCATTATAGATCATATAGAAAAGTTTTCTTCTATCGGCACATAAAACTGCTGTTTTAGCTAATTCTTCACCATACTGTTCATTATCGGATTTCAGTAGTTCTCTAGTGTAAAGTAGTCTGGCAGATTGAAAGTATGGATACTCTTCTATAATACATTGTAATTCATCAATTGATAAATTTTCAATGGATTCACCATCTATCAGCCGATATAAATTATCCTTTTCCATATACCTTACCAGTTAGCCATCGTAGCATTGAATATCTGATCTACAATTTCATCAATAAGTTCATTAATCAATTGATCTTGAACTGAGTCGAATACTGTATTACTAGAGAAAGTACGGTTTGCAGAAATAGTCTCTTCCATTTGAGGTGCATCTGTTTTATTATTGCGAAACCTCATTCTAACAGTCATAGTTAATCGTGTCTCTGAAGCAAATGCATCTTCCTGAACTGCTAATGGTGTTAACTGATAACCTACAATTTCTCCCTCAATTTCCATATCACCATTCTGATCAACCAGTTGTAGTTTGGTGTTACGGGTAAACATATCAATCATTGATTCATTAAATCTTTGTTCGAGAGGAGGATATACTAAAGGAGCCTGATTTATAAAGCGTCCAATAGTCAATGTCTTTGTAAGATCATAATCAATGGATGCAGTCCTGAAAGAATAGGAAATACGACATGAGCTAACCACAAAGATCAGCAATAACAAAGAAATATATTTTATACTCTTCATAAGTGGTTTTTTATTATAAATCGTACTCCTTAATTTTTCTGTAAAGTGTACGTTCAGATATTCCAAGATCTTTAGCTGCTAATTTTCTTTTACCGTTATGACGCTCAAGAGCTTTAGCAATCATATCTTTTTCCACTTCACTAATAGACAGTGAACTTTCTTCATACTCTGTAGCTTCCTGTATGTCATGACCTTCAGTTTTACTTATAGCAAAATTATCTGTGAAATGTTCATATTTCACAGGAACAGCTACTCGTGTGTGATCACTTGGTATTATAGTTGAAGAATGAGTGCCGGAATCTTCTAATATACTGTTTACTACCTGCTTGAGATCTGATATGTCCTTTTTCATATCAAACAGTACCTGATATAGAATCTCACGCTCATTGGCAAAAGATTTATGTTCAGACTCATGTATCTTTGATAATGAAACAGGAAGCATACCAACTTCATGATCCGGCAAATAGTTTTGCAATATTTCAGATGTAATAATACGCTCATTTTCAATAATTGATATCTGTTCGGTAATGTTTTTTAGTTGCCTTACGTTGCCGGGCCATCTGTAACTTTTTAGTAGTTCAATTGCATCTTCTGACAGATTGATTTGCGGCATCATATATTTTTCAGCACAGTCTGCAGCAAATTTTCTGAATAAGAGAGGTATATCGTCTCTGCGATTGCGAAGTGGAGGAATACGAATGGGTACAGTATTGAGTCTGAAATAGAGATCTTCTCTGAATTTACCTTTTTCAACTGCATTAACCAAATCTAGATTAGTTGCAGCAACTACTCGCACATCACTCTTCTCTACTTTTGAGGATCCTACTTTTATAAATTCTCCACTCTCCAATACTCTAAGCAGACGCGCCTGAGTTGACAAAGGCAGTTCTCCCACTTCATCCAAAAACAGTGTTCCACCATCAGCAACTTCAAAATAACCTTTTCGGGTTCCTGTAGCACCGGTAAAAGAGCCTTTTTCATGTCCAAATAGCTCAGAGTCAATAGTTCCTTCAGGTATGGAGCCGCAATTGATTGCAAAATATGGTCCATGTTTTCGTTTACTGAACTGATGAACTATCTGGGGGAAGTTTTCCTTGCCGACTCCACTTTCACCCGTAATTAGTACAGACAGATCTGTTGGTGCAACCTGTAGTGCTATATCAATTGCACGATCCAGTTCAGGAGACGTACCAATTATTTCGAATCTTTGTTTGATTTGCTGTATTGATTGCTTCGCCATAAATGAGTGAATGTTTTTTTATTTTTTTCCTAACGAATAAGTTCTTTCTTTAAGGAATTTTCCTAGTTCAACTGTATCACCATTTAACTCTTTTATAACATCCGGCATTATAGGTTCGCCTAAAGTAATTACAACTTTTTTGCCTTTTTTATTGTATAGCTCGTGACATAACCTAAGATTACGAAACTTCCAGCCAAACATTCTTGAAAGATAAAAAGACATACTGTTATGCCCTGAAATATGAACAGGAATTACGGGTATACCTGATTTTTGAATAATCTTAAGCACGGCTGGTTGCCAATCCCTATCCTCGATCACAAATTTTCCTTTTTTAAAATATAGGTTTGAAACAGCTCCGGCAGGAAAAAATCCCATAGGATATTTTTTCTTAATATGAGCAATGCTTTCCCTTATACCGGCAAACGTTACCTTGTTTTTATCTTCATTACCAAATGGGTCTACAGTGATAAAGTTTTCTGACATTGTGTCGATAAGGCCCAAAATATGATTAACCATTATCTTGTAATTATCAACACGACTAGCAAAAGTTTCTATTACTGCAATACCATCTATATGACCGTATGGGTGATTTGAGACTGTGATGAATGGCTTATCCTTAAAATCATCCAGAACTTCAATATTTTGTAATATACGTATTACTCCTAATTTATCCAAAACATCTTTGCAAAACTCGTGGCTTGTAAGATGTTTTGACCGGTTGTAAATTTCATTTGGAACATGTAAAGCCGAAATCTTTATGCCAATATCAATAAGTTTGTCACCATAGCTTCCACGAAATACCGGGTGTAAACCCCTTAAGTCATCTCTACTAATTAATGCGTCCTTCATTAGCCCTAATTCATAAGTTAAAGTTTAAGCAAGCTCTTTTATCAGTTTGATAATCTTTTCTCCTATGTTTTTTGCATCTTCTTCAGAACCTGCTTCTGAATAAATACGAATTATGGGTTCTGTGTTAGATTTTCTCAAATGCACCCATTTGTCTTGGAAGTCAATTTTTACACCATCTATGTCTGTTACTTTTTCATTACTGAATCTCTCTTTTACCTTTTCCAGAATGTTGTCAATATTCATATCCCTTGTAAGTTCTACTTTCTGCTTCGACATAAAGTAAGAAGGATATTTTCTTCTTAGCTCAGAAGGCTTTTTCCCGGTCTTGGCAAGCTGTGTAAGAAATAGAGCTATACCTACCAGAGCGTCGCGACCAAAGTGAGATGCAGGATAGATTATACCGCCATTTCCTTCTCCACCTATTACAGCTTTCACCTCTTTCATTTTAGCAACAACATTTACTTCTCCTACCGCAGCAGCATAGTAATTTCCTCCCTTCTGAACTGTTACATCTCGTAGAGCTCTTGATGAGCTGAGATTTGAAACAGTATTACCGGGAGTGTGTTCTAATACGTAATCAGCTACTGCAACCAAAGTGTACTCTTCTCCGAAAGGTTCACCATTTTCACAATATATTGCTAATCTGTCGACGTCAGGGTCAACAGCAAACCCTACATCTGCTTTTGAACTACGTGTCAGTGACGATAGTTTAGTAAGGTTCTCAGGTAAAGGCTCAGGATTATGAGAGAAATTACCATGAGGTGCACAGTGCAGTTTAAAAATCTCTTTTACACCTAGTGCATATAATAGCTCAGGAATTGCAATTCCACCCACTGAGTTTACACAGTCAATAGCAACACAGAAATTAGCATCCTTAATCGCTTTTGTGTCTACAAGATCCAGCGAAAGTATACTTTGGATATGCTCATGCAGATATTGCTTCTGGGTTATTTTACCCAATTCATCTACTTCAACAAATGAGAACTCCTCTTTTTCCGCATAAGATAATATCTTTTCTCCATCTTCGGCGCTAAGAAACTCACCTTTATTGTCTAATAGCTTCAAGGCGTTCCATTGCTTAGGGTTGTGACTGGCAGTTATGATTATACCACCGGCTGCATTTTCTTTAGTTACTGCAATTTCTGTTGTAGGTGTCGTAGCCATACCGATATCAGTGACATCACATCCCATGCCTATTAATGTGCCAGTTATCACACGATGTACCATTTCACCTGAAATGCGGGCATCACGGCCCACTACTATAACAGGTTTACCTGAATTGGAACTTTCTTTGATAAAAGAAGCATAAGCAGCTGTGAATTTAACTATATCAAGAGGTGTCAGATTGTCTCCGGGATATCCCCCAATTGTGCCTCTGATTCCGGATATTGATTTAATTAATGTCATAAAAATTGTTTATTGGAATTACCAAATCTGATTTTCGAATCTGTATTCCACATAGTCGTAATATGTGGGTTGATATTGTTGTCTGTCAGTTGCAGAACCCATATTGAATGGGACTATTAATTTTACAATTCCATTATGGCCAACTCTAGTTAATGGGACAGCCAGACCGGGAATATTGTAATAGTTTTTACTGTTTGAGTTTACAGGACCGTAAAATTCTATCTCAAAAGGCATTGTGCTTGTTAAGTTGGAGAATTTTACAGAATCATCAACCATAAAATATACTCCACTGAAACGAGCATATACTTTTTCTGCTATCTTAAGATTCTTTGTTGTATCTCCATAGTCAACAATATTATAATATACTCCTGATTCGGGATCTTTGTAAAAATCACCTTGATTAAAGACGCCGTTGCCAGGGAACTTTTCCAGTACCGAGAAATTATTTTTAAGTATAAAAAGTTCTATGGCTTTTGTCTCATCTTTAAGATAATCTGCATAGGTTTTCCTATCCTTGCAAGATGAGGCAAAAAGCAGTAGCGTGGATAATAGTATAAAAATGGTTTCAAATCTTTTCATGTTTATCTTTGTGTAAATAAATTTGTAGACAAAAATACATAAACTAAACAATAACTATTATTTAAAATGGGTTAATCCTCATTAACTGCCATTATTAATCTCTCCTTGTATTTCTCCAATCCTTCTGAATAAATTTTTAATGCTTCTTCCAAGCTGCCCTGAAATTCTCCTCCTGATGCGTTTACATGTCCACCTCCATTAAAAAACTCTGAAGCAAACTCATTGCATCGGAATGATTTCTGAGATCGGAATGATATCTTGACCATACCTTCCTCTTCACGTATAAATGTTGAAAAAATGATTCCTTTGATGCTTAGCGGATAATTTACAAATCCTTCTGTGTCGCCTTTGCTGTAACGGAATTGCGACTGATCTTCGTTTGAAAGATATAGTAGGGCTGCATGTTTGTCGTGATAAACCTCCATCCTTTGAGAAAGGGTAAAGCCTAGCAATCTGAATCTCTCTTCAGAATAGTTGTTGAAGACTTTTGAATAAATTGCATCTTTGTCGATATCCTTTCGCAGTATCATGCTAATTATTTCATATATCTCGGGATCCGCAGAATTGTAAGTGAAACCACCGGTATCCGTCATCATTCCACAGTAAATTGATTCAGCTTCGGCTTTTGTCATTTCACTATATTCTCCTGCTTGATATATGAATCTGAATATCAATTCACTTGTTGATGAAATATGAGGCTTAGAAACAATTATGTCGAAATCTTCACCTGGAAAAGGGTGATGATCAATCATGATTTTTGTTGCTTTGGAGGTTTCCAGTACAGTTGACATTTCTCCTGCTCTTTTTAATATATTATAATCGAGAGAGAAGATCAGATCAGCATTTGAAAGAATTTTTGCTCCTGCTGATGGATTGTACTCAAATATTTCAATATTATTTGCTCCATCCATCCATTTGAGGAAATATGGGAATGAATTGGGAACAATTATCATTACATTTTTACCTCTGTTCTTAATAAAATGATACAGTGCGAGCGAGGAACCTATAGCATCCCCATCAGGAGATATATGCGTGGTGATTACAATCTTATCAGAGTTGTCAATATAGTCGATAATCTGTTCCACTTTGTGGGGTTCAATTACTTCGCTTATATATGGTAAATTATGCATTTTACTATTTAAATCTTTGATGCTAATCAACAAAAGTAGTAAAAATTCAGTTATAGTATGTCATCTTTGCATACATCGTCGCATATAATACACGAGCAAATATATTATTTTATTACCCATTTATAAGAGTATATGTAGAGGTCAGTGAAAACATCAAAATTGAAGAAAGGGCGATAATCAATGACTTAGATCTATGGCTGAATAGCCAGTGGCCAAAACTAAATGTTATTGTAAAAAGTAGTAAAAGCTGTAACACTGAGATACTTATATTTGATATCTGTGCTAAAGGCAACATTTCAACTTTATAAACAATGAATATTGTGATTTCTGTAGCTGTTTTAATAAACCATTGGAATATGCTGAATAGAAGCTCAAATACTTTTAAATTTAATTGAGTTAGCAGACTGATTATTATTAAAGGTACGACAGAGTATATTATTACTCCAATTAGCGGTACTACTAAAATATTTGTTATTATGAAGTATGTCGGGAATGTCCCGAAATAAAAGAGTACAAGAGGGAAAACCCCTAATTGAGCTGATAGAGATATTGTAAACAGATTATAAACGTATTTTGCAACTATATTGGAAGGTGTGTATATAATATTAAACTTAGGCATGAAAAACAGTATGGCAACAACTGCAGCAAAGCTCATCTGAAAACTAATATCGAATAGGTAAAATGGACGATATATCAGAATAAAATACGCGGCAGCCGACAGAGTATTATAGGTAAACCCCCTTCGGTTGAATATTTTAGCGATGCAGTTTATAGTGAGCATTATAGCTGCTCTGATTACGGAAGCAGACATGCCTGCAATAAAAACGTATGACCATAGCATAATGATTATGATCAACTGTTTAACTTTATTTGTTGTACCCTGCTTCCTTAGGAATGAGAATAAGAGACTAATAACTACGTATATTATGCCGACATGTAATCCGCTAACTGCAAGAACATGGGCTGTGCCTGATATTCGAAAAGCTTCCCGAAGGTCTTCTGTAAGATCCTCTTTATATCCAAGTGTTAAAGCTGATATTAAGGAATAAGCATCATCACTCAATTCAAAACTTTTATAAAAATTCAGAGCTTTTAATCGAAATCTTTGAGATATTGTATATAAAGAGACTGATTTCCTGTTTGTGTTTTCCCATGCAGTTGAGGGTATATATGCTGATCCTGAATAACCCTTAATTTTCATATATCTGACATAATCAAAGGTGTCAATTTTTTCGAAATTTCTAAAAGCTTGTATTCTGGCCTGAAACACTATCTCATCTCCTGGCTTAAGTGAATAGGATCGATCATCCTGCTGTATATACAATATTACTTTTTTCCCTTCCTGATTGTTGATCTTTACGTCACATGCGATAGTCTTAGGTTTAATTTTAGGAATATCAGTAATAGTTCCTATATAATATTGTGTGTTTTCATTGAAATTGTAAAGAGCTTTTTTTTCATGTTGATGATATTGCACCTGTGTTAACGATACAATAAATAAAAAGGTGCCGGCTCCAAACAGCCATCTAAGGTGGAATCTGTTTCTGTTACCTATTATGAAAGATATAAAGATTATGATTATGCCGGAAATTCCAGATATCAGTTTACTATAGTAAGAGAAGTCGGGCAGACATGAGCTAATAACAATACCTGTAATTACCGGGATCAATAACCTGAAAAAAGGTGTTTTCCCAATCTCACTGGACATATTATTAAGGTAAATAAAAAGAGTATAAAGAAAAAACCTTTAAAGAGCTTTTAATTGACGAATGGTTTCTTCTGGATTTTCAGATGAAAATACAAAACTGCCTGCAACAAGCGCATCAGCTCCGGCATCTACCAGTTTCCTGCCAGTTTCCAGGTTTACTCCTCCATCTACTTGTATTAGGGCAGAAGCATTTTGCCTTAGAATCATATCTTTGAGCTGTGTTACTTTCTTTACTGAGTTTTCAATAAATTTTTGGCCCCCAAATCCCGGGTTAACCGACATTAGAAGTACCATGTCGACATCTTTTATTATATCCTCTAATAAGGAAACCGGAGTGTGAGGATTAAGTGTAACAGCAGGCTTCATCCCATTATCCCTAATTTGCTGCACTACTCTGTGTAAGTGTGTGCAAGCCTCAAAATGTACATTCATATATGTTGTACCGGTAGCAGCTATTTCCTTGATGAACTTTTCAGGCTGTACTATCATCAAGTGTGTATCAAGAGGCTTTTTTGATATCTTTTTCAGGAGGTTGGTAACTGCAAACCCAAAAGAGATGTTTGGCACAAAGACTCCATCCATAATGTCAAGGTGGATCCAATCTGCTTCACTGCGGTTTAGCATTTCAATATCCCTTTCGAGGTTTAAAAAATCTGCGGATAAAAGTGACGGTGCAACAATTGTGCTCATAATTAACATTTTTATTTATTCAAAAGTAGTTGAAAAAACTTAAATATCCAACTATCAATTAAATGACGCCACTATCAGCAATTTTAAAGTCAGTAATGCTTTATGGATGAAATGTAAGAACTTTCAATTAGTTTAAACAGATTATCTTGTCAGGGAAATTAAGCTCCTCTACAATATATACAGATGAGGCAAACTGTCTTATAACAGTAGAAGTAATTTTAGACAGATTCAGACTGTCCGTCATATAACTATTTTTTTTGTCAGGAATTTCTGGAATAAATAAACTCATTTCATCTTTGGTTGTTTAATTAAAACGTAACTACTTATTCAATATTGTAACTAGTTAAAATAAAAACAGTAAATTATTACTTATGTGTATTATTTACATATCTTTGCAACGAATTAAAACTAAAAAAGAATTAGAATGAAGAAAACAATTTATTTACTTTTGACTGCTGTAGTTTTTCTAATGTCATGTCAAAATAAAAATTACACTATAAAAGGTATAGTTGCTGACTCAGCATACGAAGGCACAAATGTGTACATGCAGGAAATGACAGATAACTCTATGATTGTTACTGATACTGCAGTAGTTCAAAATGGAGAATTTACATTCACAGGGTCAGCTGAGACTTCATTTCTCCGATTTGTTACATTAGACGAGACCGTAAATTATGAGAATGAGATTAGAGTGCCAGTATTGGTAGAACCGGGTAGAGTAGAACTTGTATTTGACTCGGTAATAACTGTTAGTGGTACTCCGGTTAACAATGCATATAATGACTTGAGAGTTGAGCAACGTGCACTTATATCAAAAATAAGAAAAGTTGTGGAACGCTTTAATAATGCCAATTCAGAAGGTATTATGACAAGTGAACTTGAAAGTGAAATTAATCAGGAATATGACAATATCAGCAATCAGTTAACCCAACTAAACTTTGATTTCGTTAAGAGTAACATTGGAAATCAACTTGGTCAGTATGTATTTGTTTCTTCTTCATCTATGTTTGAGCCTATACAACAAAAGGAAATTTTATATCTTGCTGATGAATCCTTCAAGTCAAAAGAAACTGTACAAAGAATAGTAGAACGTTTAGAGAGTCTCGATAAAGTGGCTGTAGGCAAGAAGTTTGCAGATTTCACATTAAAAGATCCTGAAGGAAACGATGTTTCACTTTCTGATTATGCAGGACAGGGCAAGTATGTTCTTGTTGATTTCTGGGCTGCATGGTGCGGACCTTGTCGACAGGAAATGCCAAATGTTGTTGCTGCATACGATAAATATAAATCTAAAGGATTTGAAGTAGTAGGGGTCTCTTTTGATCAGGATTATGATACATGGACTAAGGGTATTGCTGATCTTAAGATGACATGGCCACAGATGTCAGATCTGCAATACTGGGATAGTCCTATTGTTGATCTTTATGCTATTCTGGGAATTCCTCATACAGTTCTTTTGGATAAAGATGGAGTAATTATTGAAAAAGATCTTAGAGGAGATGCTCTTAATGAAAAACTGGCTGAATTAATGCCTTAATGCATAATTCTCCATATAGAATATAAATGCTTATAAAAAGTGGATTTAAAATGGTCCACTTTTTTTATGTTTCCTGTTATAATAGAACGGATTCACCATGTTAAAATCAATGAATGTAGATCTAATTGTTACATGTGGCATCTGAAATAGTTTTCAATAAAAAATTTATACCTATTTTTGCATAAAAGAGATTAAATATGAAACCATCTGAAAGAATCCTCATTTTACTTTTAGGTGTCTTTCTGACCATTTTTTACACCACTTCACTAACTGCACAAAGCAGAAGTTTTACTGTAGTGATAGACCCCGGACATGGGGGAAGAGATCCCGGTGCATTAGGGTCAACATCAAAAGAGAAAGATATCGTTTTGTCTGTAGGACTTAAATTGGGTAAATTAATAGAAGATAATCACCCTGATGTAAAAGTTATATATACACGGGATAAGGATGTTTTTGTACCTCTTAATCAGCGTGCAACAATAGCCAATAAGGCTCATGCAGATCTCTTTATCTCTTTGCATTGCAATGCTCTTGACAGAAGAAAAACTTCACCACAAGGAGTGGAGACTTTTGTACTTGGTTTACACAGGAGTAATGATAACCTGGATGTGGCAAAAGCTGAAAACGCCGTAATTATGTACGAAGATGACTACTCTGTGAAATATGAGGGATTTAACCCTAATGAACCGGAATCTTACATAATTTTTGAATTTATGGCAAACGAATTCCTTGATCAAAGCGTTCAGCTTGCCTCATTAGTTCAAAATCAGTTAGTCTCAAACTCTAAAAGAGTAAACAGAAATGTTCGTCAGGCAGGATTTCTTGTGTTGCGCGAAGTGGCAATGCCCAGTGTATTAGTTGAATTGGGATATATAAGTAATAAACAGGAAGAGAACTATTTGAAAAGCAGTAGTGGGCAGACCTCATTGGCAAACTCAATATATAATGGCTTCAGGGAGTATAAGAGAGAACATGACAAGAAGAGTTTTGTTTTCTCGAACAGAAACCTCGGAACACCTGATAGCAGGTCGGGCGGAGTAGTTCAGTCAATCGGAGGAATAGAGTACAGAATACAGATATTCGCTTCTGTCAATAAGCTGGAAAATGGAGCTCCTGAATTTAAAGGTCTAGGACCAGTAGATTTTTATAAAGATGGCAACCTTTATAAGTATACATATGGAAAGACCAATAATCCAAATGATTTAAAAAACGAGCTCAGAGATGTAAAGAAGAAATTCAAGGATGCTTTTATAATTGAGTTAGAGAATGGCAAACGCGTTAAATAAACAGTAATGAATATGAAAAATAATCTGAGCAGAAATGCGTTAATCGGACTGGCTTTTATAGCTAGCTTATTTATGATATACTTCGGGATTAATTTCCTGAAAGGAGCAAATGTCTTTAAGAAACAGAATCAATATTATGCAATATTCGGAGATGTGTCAAAATTGCTGATCTCTTCACCTGTCTATGTTAAAGGTTATCAAGTAGGACTAATCAATAATATTAAAATGGCAGATTCAGATCCTATCCAGTTTTTAGTAGGTATAAACCTTGAGGAAGATTTTAAAATTCCAGAAGGAAGCTACCTGCAATATGGAATAGATATGTTTGGAGCATCTACCGTTAATCTGGTTTTAGTGGCTTCTGACAAATATCTTCAACCAGGAGATACACTTTCTGGAGATAAAGAGATAGGTCTAATGGATGGTGTAGCCGGAGTTATGCCAAGAGCGGACTCAATTCTTATTAAAATTGATTCAATAGTTTATTCACTAAACAAATTAATTTCACACCCTGTAGTAGAAAGCTCAATTATAGGATTAGGGTCTGCTGTTGATCAGCTTAATAATACAAGTATGAGCCTTAACAGGATTGTAAATACAATTGAGAAAGACCTGCCTCAGATAAGTCAGAATCTAAATTCTGCAACAGAAGATTTAAAAACCGTAAGTGATAATCTCTCACAATTTGATTTAAATAAAACTTATGCATCGATTGATGAGACAATAAATAATTTAAAATTGTTAACAGATAAGTTGAATAGTAACAATAATTCACTAGGATTATTGTTGAACGACACTAGTCTTCATGACAGTATAAATGTCACAATAGACAATGCAACCCGGTTGCTTGAAGACATAAGAGAGAATCCTGACCGATATTTGACAATAAGGTTGAAGCTATTTTAAAATTGCGATAAATAGACTCATTCTAAATAGAGTGAATTGCTCAGTCCATATTTGATCATGCTGTTAGCCCGACTAAATGAGAGTTTGAGACAATAAATTCATAAATTTTAAAGACTCAAAGGTTTTTTTTATATCTACTTGTTAATCAGCTTGATTTGATTTTGCGTTGATGTGTAAATGTTTTGTTATGAGGATATTAGCTCTATTTGATTGATTGATAGCATTTTCTCCCGATAATCGATTTTGAAGAAAAAGTTTCATTTTTATTTCTCGTTTTTTTTTTCAAAATTTGTAATTCAATTGCGAAAAGAGAAAATCATTTTTATTTTTTTGAACTTTTAGAACTAAATGAATAGTAATTGCACTGATTTATGGAACAACTGTCTGAATGTGATTCGGGATAATATCCCTGAACCGGCATTTAATACATGGTTTGCACCTATTGTTCCTTTAAAATACGAGAAGCAGGTACTTACTATACAAGTTCCAAGTCAATTCTTCTATGAATATCTGGAAGATAAATATCTCGATCTTATTCAACAGACTCTTTATCGTGAAATTGGTGAAGGTACTATACTGAATTATAGGATTCTTGTTGAAACAGAAAGTAACACCGCAGTAGAAATGCGCGGTGAAAGTAAGAAGTTTCCCTCGATTGAAAATAAACCTAATAAGAGAGTTACTGCTAAAGTTCCAAGCCCTTTTGATATAGTTGAAACTCCTGAGTTTGACTCACAGATAAACTCTAAATATACATTCAATAATTTCTTCGAAGGAGATAGCAATAAATTAGCTAGAACCGCAGCTGATGCAGTTGCTCTGAATCCTGCTAAAACTGCATTTAACCCTTTTTTTCTACATGGTAATTCCGGTGTAGGTAAAACGCATTTATGTCACGCTATCGGCTCAAAAATTCTTGAACTATATCCCGAAAAGAAAGTACTCTATATCTCAGCGCATCTTTTTAAGGTACAATACACAGATGCCAGAAGATTTAATACTATCAACGATTTTATTAATTTCTATCAGGGTATAGATGTGCTTATAATTGATGATATTCAGGAACTATCAGGTTTAGAGAAAACTCAAAATACATTTTTCCACATATTTAATCATCTCCATCAGAATAATAAGCAGTTGATTATGACTTCTGATTGCGCGCCTATGGATATGCAGGGTGTTGAGGAGAGATTACTTACGCGTTTCCGTTGGGGACTAACTGCACAGCTTGAGCGTCCTGACAAGGAGTTACGAAAGAGGATTCTGCAAAATAAGGTGTTATCTGACGGTCTTTCTATACCAGAGGATGTAATCGATTATATTGCTGAAAGTGTCACTGAGAACGTACGCGACCTTGAAGGTATCATCGTTTCACTTATGGCTCACTCAATAATCAATAATCGTGAAATAGATATGAATCTTGCGCGAAGAGTTGTTGAGCAGAGTATTAAGTTCGAAAAGAAGCGTATTACTGTTAAGAAGATACAGGAGACTGTTTCAGATTTTTATAATATAAATAAAGATCTAATTCAATCTTCATCTCGTAAACGTGAAATAGTACAAGCACGTCAGGTTACAATGTTCTTCATTAAAAAGCATACCGAACTGTCACTTTCACAAATAGGGGTACAAGTAGGAAACCGTAGTCACGCTACTGTACTTCATGCTTGCAATACAGTCAAGAACTACTATGATGTTGATAAAAGTTTCCGTTCTGATCTTGAAGAAATAGAGAGAATGCTTAAATCATAATATCCTAGCCTCTCTTTAATATTACCCGCAATATTCACTTTTCCCCTATTTCTCTTTTGACTAAGTAAAGTAAATAACTATATTTGCTGTACTCAAGTATATCATATAAGAAATGAAGTATTTAAATAACAGCAGCTTAATCCTGATTATGCTGTTGATAGGTTTTTCTCTGAAAGCTCAGGTACCTGAAGGATATTACTCATCAGCTGAAGGCAAAAGTGGAGCAGAACTTAAAACAGCACTGTTTAATATAATAAAAGAGCCTAAAGTAGTAGCTTATTCAGAACTATGGAAGGCATTTGAGAAAACTGACTCCCGAAAAAATAATATTGTTTGGGATATTTATTCTGATAATGCTATGGGAAGTGCTGAATACTACTATACATTTTCTAAAGACAGATGTGGAACTTTCAAAAAAGAGGGTGACTGCTATAATCGGGAACACACTTTGCCAAGAAGCTGGTTTAAAGGTTCAAGGTTGCTTGAATCTGATCTTTACCACGTTTATCCTACCGATGGCTATGTGAATAACCGCCGGAGTAACTTTCCTTTTGGTGAAGTTGGTATTTCAATCTGGGAATCAACAAACGGATCTAAGGTAGGACAAAACACTTTTGGGAATTATACTAAAACTGTTTTTGAACCTATAGATGAATATAAAGGAGATATAGCTCGTACCTACTTTTATATGGTTACAGCATATGAGGATATAGTTCCTTTGTGGAGATCTGATCAATTAAGTGAAAGTAGTTATCCCGGACTAAGTGAATGGTCACTACAACTTCTGCTTAAATGGCACCGACAAGATCCTGTGAGCTTAAAAGAGGTTCGAAGAAATGAAGAGGTGAGCAAAATTCAGGGTAATAGAAACCCATTTATTGATTACCCTCAGCTTGTAGAATATGTTTGGGGTGCTGATAGTTCTTTGGCATTTGAGCCAGATAGTTTGACAGACAGTTTCGTATTAATAGAATATAGTCCTTTTGAACGTTGGCTTACACAACAAAGATGGGTAGAAAACCTAAAACAGTATTTTAACAGAGAAAAGTGATGAAGAAGACATGCATTACGTTTTTTCTATTCTCATTATTCTTCTTTACTACATTTGGATCAGTCAAAAGAGACACTCTTACAATTGCGGTAATAACTGACATACATTATTTGTCATCGGAATTTACTGAAGAGGGAGATGCTCTGGATGCTTATGAAAGGATAACTGGCAGAAATATTCAAGATTTGCATGAGGTACTTGATAAGGTACTGACCAATTTAATTGAAGAAGATGTTGATATATTGCTTGTCACTGGAGATATTACCAATCATGGTGAGAAGTTGAGCCATAAAGAATTCATTGATAAAATATTACCACTTACTGAGACCGGTGTTGGCGTTTATATAATACCCGGTAATCATGATATTAATATACCTAATGCAAAAAACTATATCGGAGATAAGGCTGGTCATGCTGAAAATATATCAAAAGAGGAGTTTACTAACCTCTACAAATCGATGGGGTTTTCAAATGCAATCAGCAGAGATAGTTGCTCTTTAAGTTACTTGGCAGAGATAGACCAAGATACATGGTTGCTTGCAATAGATACAAATCGCTATGATGAGTATGATAGCGGTTATATTTCTGCTGGCAGGATAAGGCAGGGGACAATGCAATGGATCTTGAATATTCTCACAGAGGCCGATAATAAGGGTATACGCATTTTAGGCATGATGCATCATGGCTTAATTGAGCATATGTCACTTCAGAGCACATTTTTCCCTGAATACCTTGTAGAGGATTGGAAGGAAAATGCTGATATGCTTGCAGAGGCTGGACTTGAGATTGTTTTTACGGGTCATTTTCATTCCAACGATATTAGTTTAAGAACCACAGCTTCAGGCAAAACAATATATGATGTGCAGACCGCTAGTTTGTCTCAGTTTCCATTTGCATATAGAATAATGAAATTAAGCGACAGAAGTATATCTATAGATACTAAATTTATTACCTCTATTCCCGGAAACGAGAATTTAGAAGAAGAGTATAAGAGAAAGCTAGAATCTGCAACACGCCGAGCTGCAGTCAGCAAATTAAAAGATCTTGCCATCCCTATGTCTGAAGAGATGAAAAAGGTCCTTTCAGATCTTATTGTGAAGCTGAATATTGCTCATGTAAAGGGAGATGAAAAAGAAGATCCCGAAATTATGTCTGCTGTAAAATCCTTCGCTTTATTACTGGGAAATGATACTGAAGAGGTTGATTTCTCTTTTGATTTTCCTCCTGAAGACAATAAACTTGTTATTGAATTTAGATCACGTGATGAGAAAAATTAAGAGAAGTGATATGAGGGAGAGTGATAAACACCTGAAGTTATGCCTGAAGCATGGAGTCATTGAAGCTGGATGCGATGAGGCTGGTCGAGGCTGCTTAGCGGGACCGGTATTTGCAGCTGCAGTAATACTTCCTGAAAATTTTAACTGTAATGAACTAAATGATTCAAAACAGCTGACATTGAAACAGAGGAATGAGTTGAGGTATGTTATTGAGGAAAATGCATTAAGCTACTCAGTTGCTTTTTGTACCCCTGAAGAAATAGATCATCTTAATATCCTATGGGCATCAGTAGCTGCAATGCACAGAGCGTTAGAAGGACTTAAAATATTGCCTGAGCATATAATTGTAGACGGGAATCGTTTCAAACCTTTTAATGAAATACCATATAGCTGTGTAGTAAAGGGTGATGCAGAGTACCAGTCGATTGCAGCAGCTTCAATCTTGGCAAAAACATACCGTGATGAATATATGAAAAATCTTCATGATCAGTTTCCGATGTATGACTGGGATTGTAATAAAGGTTATCCTACTCCAGCTCATAAAAAAGCAATTCGTGAAAATGGAATCACTGTTCATCATCGTAAAAGCTTTAACCTGTTTGAGAGACAGCTTGAACTGGACTTTTAATGTCCTAATGTGTACTTATCCGGTTTTATCAATAATAACTACTCATTCAATCCTGATAAATCTTTTTAAATTGCGATCATAGTTATATATCTCACCTGTATCAATATGATAATACCACCCCATTACATTCAGTTTTCCCTCTTTTACTCTTTTCTTGATGTAGCTATATTTTAACAGATGGTTCATCTGCTCCACAACATTTAGCTGTTCTGTAAAAAGAGTTCGCTCCTCAAGAGTGATCTTGTTTTTTGCTATCTTTTGCTCAACAATCTTCTTGACCGGGTGCGCAAGCTCCATCCATTTCTTTGTATGAGGAAGGTTCTTGAGCTCTTTATCCTGATATAACGCAGCACATCCGCCGCAATTTGAGTGGCCGCAAACAACGATGTTGCTAACATTCATCTGGTTAACAGCAAATTCAATTGCTGAAGTTGTAGCAAGATAGGTGTCTGAATGTCTTTTATAATGAGGAACAAGGTTGGCTATGTTTCTTACAACAAACAGCTCTCCCGGGAAAGTTTGTGTAATTAGATTAGGTACTACGCGTGAATCGGAACAACCTATAAATAATGTGTGAGGATTCTGCTTTTTTCCCAGTTCTTCAAAAAACTGTTGCCGGGGTATATACTCATTTGCCTTAAACTCTCTTATACCTTCAAATAATCGTTTATAGTACAATGAGTTAAATTTTTCCTTCCCATGTAACTCCATTCGTTAATTATCTTATCAATTAGTTTTCCATGTAATAACATATTAAACACACTTTCGTTTAATATTAAACATAACTTCCATGATAAGTTATTAGGGGGATAAATATTTAATAATATGAAAGCAGCTAAAACATTATGTCTAATTAATCCACACCTTTTAAACTTAACTGAATTCTTTTCCTCTCCAGGTCCACCGATAACACCTTTACATTCAGGTGCTGATGCAGAGATACAACCTCCCCGGGATTTGAAATAAAGTGGTTTGCCATTTCAGAGATATGAACCAGTCCGTTTTCCTTGATTCCGACATCTACAAAACAGCCGAAATTTGTAATATTAGTAACAATTCCCGGTAATATCATTCCTTCTTTAAGATCATTGATCGTACGTATGTTTGGATCAAACTCAAGTAGCTGCACTTTAGATCTGGGGTCTCTTCCCGGCTTTTCCAGCTCAAGAAGTATATCAGTAAGTGTTTCTTCACCTACAGAATCTGTTTTATATCTATCTATTTCAATGCTGTCAATCAAAGGCTTATTGTTGATTAGTTCTTTTACAGAAGTATTCAGGTCTTTTGCCATTTTCTCTACAATAGGGTAACTCTCCGGGTGAACAGCTGAGTTGTCAAGCGGATTAGTTGAATCTGGTATTCGAAGAAAACCGGCAGACTGTTCAAAAGCTTTGGGACCTAATCGCGGCACTTTTTTTAATTCACTGCGTGACCTGAACGGACCATTCTCACTTCTGTAATCAATGATATTTTGTGCTAATGTATCTCCTAAGCCTGAAACATATGTAAGAAGATGTTTACTTGCAGTATTAAGATTCACTCCAACCAGGTTCACGCAACTCTCCACAGTCTGGTCGAGCGCCTTTTTAAGTTTATTCTGATCTACATCATGCTGATATTGACCAACACCTATAGATTTAGGGTCAATTTTTACAAGCTCAGCAAGAGGGTCACTTAGTCTCCTGCCTATAGATACAGCTCCACGAACTGTAACATCGTAATTTGGGAACTCTTCTCTTGCAATTTTAGATGCTGAATATACTGATGCTCCACTTTCGCTAACAACAAAAACTTTTACCTCTTTTTCGTATCGCAGATTTGTAATAAATCTTTCAGTCTCTCTACTGGCAGTCCCATTTCCAATAGCAATAGCATCAATTTTATAAGTTGAAACCAGCTTCACAACTTTATTGCCAGCTTTGGAATACTCATTTTGGGGTGGGTGAGGATAGATGGTTTCGTTATGTAACAAATTACCCTGCTGATCCAGACATACTAGCTTACAACCTGTACGGTATCCCGGATCTATACCAAGTATTCTCTGTTGTCCAAGTGGTGGGGCCAACAGTAATTGCCTAAGATTATCTGCAAAAACTGATATAGCCGACTCATCAGCTTTTTCTTTAGACAAGGCGGCAAATTCAGTCTCAATTGAAGGTTTTAACAATCGTTTATAAGCATCAACCACAGCGTCTTCAACATGGTCTGCAGCCTCTGTATTATTCTTGGCATAACATGGTACCAGCCTTTCAAGACATTTGTCCTCATCGACTGAAATAGAAACCCTTAGAAAACCTTCTGATTCTCCCCGTCGTATTGCAAGTATGCGATGAGAAGGACATCTGGCCAACGGTGCTGAAAAATCGAAATAGTCAGCATACTTTTCACCCTCTTCCTCTTTTCCACTTATAACCTTTGATGTAATTACAGCTTCGCGTGAGAATATATTCCTGACAATCTGTCTTGTATTAGCATCTTCATTAACCCACTCTGCAATGATATCACGAGCACCCTGAAGGGCATCTTCCTCATCTTTTACTTCTTCATTAATGAATTCAGATGCTTTTGAGGAGACAGAACCTGACTGCTGACTCATAAGCCATTTTGCCAATCCTTCCAATCCCTTTTTCCGTGCTTTCTCAGCTCTGGTCTGTCTTTTAGGCTTAAAGGGTAGGTATATATCTTCTAGTTCTGTACTATCCCAACTTTCTGAAATCTGCTTTTCAAGATCAGGTGTAAGTTTTTCTTGTTCAGAGATAGATTTTAATATGAACTCCTTTCGCTTCTCCAGCTCAAGAAACTTCTCACTTAAATCTTTGATCTTAGAAATCTGCACCTCATCAAGACCACCGGTTGCCTCTTTTCTATAACGACTGATAAAAGGGATAGTGGCACCTTCATCAATTAGTTTAACAGTACTTTCAACATTTTTTGCTGATAGGTTAAGCGATTTTGAAATAAGTGAAATAATTACAGACATAGGTAAATGGTTTATTTGAGATACAAAAGTACAAGAAAATTATGTATTTTTGTTCAACAGCCAATTAGGATTGGAGTGGTTCGGAATATAAGATATAGATAATGGCAAAACTTAAATCGGTCTATTTTTGCAGTAATTGTGGGTTTGAATCTCCAAAATGGATGGGGAAATGTTCAGCTTGTGGCGAGTGGTCAACATTCGTAGAAGAACTGGTACGCAAAAATGCTGTATCAGCTCAGGAAGATACACGTTCGTTTAGTGATATAAAAAGCAAACCCTTGCCTCTGAAGGAGATTAAAGCGGATGAGGAGCAAAGGATTGATATGAGGGATGAAGAACTGAACCGTGTATTGGGTGGGGGACTGGTTCCTGCATCTGTTGTTCTGCTTGGTGGTGAACCAGGTATCGGTAAATCAACGCTAGTACTA
The DNA here is from genome assembly GCF_028696275.1 of Lascolabacillus sp. Classification (NCBI taxonomy): domain Bacteria; kingdom Pseudomonadati; phylum Bacteroidota; class Bacteroidia; order Bacteroidales; family Porphyromonadaceae; genus Lascolabacillus; species Lascolabacillus sp. The sequence goes on along the minus strand of NZ_JAQVHI010000012.1, from coordinate 26,826 downwards.
CAAACAATACTAAAGCTCAGGGGTATTCGCACACTGTATGTCTCAGGTGAAGAGAGTGCACGACAGCTTAAACTGAGAGCTGACAGATTGTCAATTGAAAACGACGACTGCCTGTTGCTTTGTGAAACAAATCTGGATGATATTTTTAAACATGCAAAGGAGGTTGCTCCTCAGCTTCTGATAATAGATTCTATTCAGACTATTTTTACCGAATCACTTGAATCTTCACCCGGTAGTATTTCTCAAGTACGCGAATGTGCTTCATTATTGCTGAAGTATGCAAAACAGAGCGGTATACCTGTATTACTTGTGGGACATATCACAAAAGATGGCAGTATAGCCGGACCAAAGATACTGGAGCATATAGTGGATGCTGTACTGCAGTTCGAGGGCGATCAGCATTATATGTATCGTATCCTGAGAGGTATAAAAAACAGATATGGAAGTACAGCCGAATTGGGTATCTACGAGATGAATCAGACAGGGTTGCGCGAAGTAAGTAATCCTTCGGAACTACTGCTAACGCGAAATCATGATGAGTTAAGCGGAGTTGCAATTTCGGCTGCAATTGAGGGGATTCGTCCATTTCTAATAGAGACTCAGTCGCTGGTAAGCACTGCTGCATATGGTACTCCTCAGCGTTCAACTACAGGTTTTGAGTCGAGAAGATTAAACATGCTTCTCGCCGTTCTTGAGAAAAGAGCAGGCTTTAAGCTGGCTCAGAAAGATGTATTTCTGAATATTGCAGGTGGACTCAGAGTTAATGATCCCGGTATGGACCTTGCAGTTATAAGTGCTGTACTCTCTTCCAGTCTTGATATTTCAATTGATAATGATACCTGTCTATGTGGGGAGGTGGGACTTTCAGGCGAGATTCGTCCAGTAAACCGAATAGAACAGAGGGTTCAGGAGGCTGATAAACTTGGTTTCTCACGTATACTGATTCCACATAATAATCTTAAAGGGTTTAATAAAAAACTCTCAATTGAAATTATTGAAGTGAGAAAGGTAACTGATGCTTTCAGGATGCTTTTTTCATAATTAATACAGAACCTTTTTGTTACTAAAAAAATATATCTTATATTTGCATCCTCAAAAATAGAAACGGTACCTTGGCCGAGTGGTTAGGCGTCGGTCTGCAAAACCGGTTACGGCGGTTCAAATCCGCCAGGTACCTCTAGTCAAAGAGTCATTTACTTAAGTATTGTTTCTATCTTTCCTGAAAGCTTCGGATACATTGGCGAAGTTTTCTTTCCATGCAATTGAAACAGCTTCAAAAAACTTTCCAGCACTATCTCTGATTACTTCCCATTTGGGTTCGGCAATTTTTTCATACTCCTCCAGTTTGGATGAGAGGCTATCTCTTAACTCTTTTAGTTTTTCAAGCTGATCACTAAATTCTTCTTTTGCATCATCTGCAACCTCGCTGGCTTTTTTCTCCAATCTCTCAATGCAAGCAGCCAGTTCATCAATCACTTTTTGTGTCCTCTGTCTGAAATCTTCTTCTATCATGATTATTTTTTATGATTATTATAAATTTGTAAATGTTTAGTAATTAAAGATACTAAAGTTTGTTTTATTGTTCTAATTTAAATAATTTGCTTTATATATAAAACGGTAATTTATAAGATTGGTTCAATCTATCATTTCTATTAAAACAGCATAAAATCATCAATATGGAATAACATTATGTTACCGAAATCGGTGGAAATATGTATCTTTGCAACTTATTTATTGAAATTTAATTATGCTGAATATTGTAATTTTTGGAGCACCTGGTTCTGGAAAAGGCACTCAGAGTACTAAAATCTCTGAGAAATATGCATTGGAGCATATATCAACCGGTGACATGTTGAGAGCAGAAATAAAAGCAAATACTGAGTTTGGAAAAAAAGCAAACTCATATATTTCTAAAGGACACCTTATCCCTGATGAGGTAATGATTGATAAGCTGGATGATTTAATGAAGAAAAAAAACGGTGTAAAAGGTTTTATTTTCGACGGATTTCCCAGAACAATCGCTCAAGGTAAGGCACTGGACGAAATGTTGGAAAAATATGATGAAAAGGTAACTGTAGTGTTAAGTCTCGAAGTTGAAGAGGATGAACTGGTAGATCGAATTCTTAAAAGGGGTGAGATATCAGGACGTTCTGATGATAATCGCGAAACTGTTGAGGCAAGGTTAAATGTTTATCACAATCAGACTGAACCGTTGAAAAATTACTATAGCGAGCAGTTTAAGCTGGTTAGAATTCCGGGACAAGGTACTATTGATGAAGTGTTTGAATCAATTTCTACTGTTTTAGACAGAATAATTGGTTAAATTCACAACTTACTTAAAATATTTATCGAAATGGCGGAAACAAATTTTGTAGATTACGTAAAAATATTTTGCCGCTCAGGTAAGGGCGGACGCGGATCTGCGCACTTCCGCCGAGAGAAATATATTCCAAAGGGCGGACCTGATGGTGGTGATGGCGGCGATGGAGGTAGTGTAATTCTTCGGGGGAACCGTAATTACTGGACATTGCTGCATTTGCGTTACCAGCGTCACATATTTGCAGGACATGGAGAGCCGGGAGGAGGTGCACAGAGGTCAGGTAAAAAGGGTGAGTCAAAAATTATTGATGTGCCATGTGGAACTGTAGCCTATGATGCTCACACCGGTGAATTTCTGTGTGATATTACAGATGATGGTCAGGAGGTGACACTTCTCAAAGGAGGCCGTGGTGGTTTAGGCAACCAGCATTTCAAAACGGCAACCAATCAGGCACCCCGATATGCACAACCTGGTGAACCTCATGAAGAGCGATGGGTAATTCTTGAACTTAAGCTTCTTGCAGATGTAGGATTAGTAGGTTTCCCAAATGCCGGAAAATCAACACTACTGTCTGTTGTATCAGCTGCTAAGCCTAAGATAGATAACTATCCTTTTACAACTCTTGAGCCTAATCTTGGTATAGTAGAATATCGCGAAGGGAAATCTTTTGTGATGGCTGACATACCTGGAATTATAGAAGGAGCCAGTGAGGGGAGAGGGCTTGGACTGCGTTTCCTAAGACATATAGAGAGAAATTCTCTTCTTTTATTTGTTATCCCGGCCGATAGTAAAGATATAAAAGAGGAGTACTATATACTGTTGAATGAATTAAAGAAATATAATCCTGAAATGCTTGATAAGTCTCATATACTGGCAATCTCCAAATCGGATATGCTGGATGAGGAGCTTATGGATGCAATAACTGAAGAACTTCCTGATCTTCCTTATGTTTTTATTTCTTCTGTTACAGGTTTTGGAATTCAACATCTGAAAGATGTTTTATGGAGAGAACTTAATTCGGAGAATTATATCCCAATTACAGTATCACGCGAGAGTCTCGTACATCGTAATCTTGATATCTCTCAGCTTGAATTCGAACCTGAAGAGGATTTTGAAGACGAGGATGATGATATGTTTTATGATGAAGATGATTTTTAGATATGAAGAGACATCCTCAGTATACAAATTTACTTCTGTTTGATATCCTTGACAAGGAGGAAGGTATTGTACATTTCTCAACCACCAGAATGGGAGGTGTGAGTAATGGTCCATACTCTTCATTCAACATGGGTAATTTTTCTGATGATAATCCTCTTAATATTTTCCAAAACAGGAACATTCTTGCAAGAATGTTCTACATGGATATCAGTAAATTCGTCATCCCTCACCAGACTCACGGAACAAAGGTGTTAAAGATTGATGAGGAGTTTATGAATCTCGACTCAGCTTCTTTAATAGAGACATTGTATGGAATCGATGCAACTATCACAGATATAAAAGGGATATTTTTATGTGCAACAACAGCCGACTGCGTTCCTATCATTGTTTATGATAAGGTTAGTGAGTCAGTTGCTGCCATTCATGCAGGCTGGAAAGGTACATCCGGCAGAATAACTGAAAACACTATAACTGAGATGCAAAAACAGTTTGGCTCTAACCCGGGGGATATGATAGCATGTATTGGTCCTTCGATTAGTGCAGAGCATTACGAGGTAGGCGAAGAGGTTGTTGATCTGTTTTCAAAAAAAGGCTTCACTATCTCTGACCCGGAAGTTGGATTCAGAAACAGGAGTACATCGAAATACCATCTCAATTTAAAAGAGATAAACAGAAGAGAGCTAATAAGGTTAGGTATCAAAGAGGATAATATAGAGGTAGCTGATATGTGTACCTACTCCCTTGAGAATCTTTTCTTTTCTGCCCGGCGTCAGACGGTACATTCAGGCAGAATGCTTACAGGTATAATGATGAAATAGAGATAGATTAAAGATAAAAAAAGAGGAATGAATATTTATCCATTCCCCTTTAATTTTATAAATAGATTACGTACTATACCGGAAGATTGCTTTCAATTAATAACGTGCACTTACAACGTCCCAATCTACAATTTTCCACACTTCCTTCAGATGGTCAGCACGGCGATTTTGATAGTCAAGATAATAGGAGTGTTCCCATACATCAAAACCTAATATTGGTGTTAAACCTTTTGTAATAGGATTGCCGGCATTGCTCTCCTTTTCTATGGAAAGTTTACCGCTTGAGTCTTTCGCCAGCCATACCCAGCCTGAACCAAATACGGAAACTCCGGCAGCATTAAACTCTTCTTTAAATTTTTCGAATGATCCGAATTGCTCATTAATAGCATCAGCTAATTTGCCTTTTGGCTCACCACCTCCATCTTTTTTGAATGATGTGAAGTAAAGGTTATGATTCAGAATTTGACCAGCATTATTAAAGATTGCTCCATCACTCTCCTTTACAACTGTTTCAAGATCTGAGTTCTCAAACTTAGTGCCTACAACAAGTTTATTTAAATTATCTACGTAGGCCTGATGATGTTTACCATAGTGGAGTTCCACTGTTTGCTTACTGATAACCGGCTCTAAAGCATCGGTTGCATAAGGTAATGCTACTTTCTCAAATTTCATATTTATACTATTTTTAGAATTATTATTTTCGTTGTTTTTTGCATTCGAGCTGTTGCAATTAAGTAATGTAAATGCAAATAGACCCGATAAAAGTAAATAATGAACTGTTTTCATAATTAATGATGTTCGTTAGTTGTAATCATATAACGAACAAGAAAAGGTATTGTTCGATAATCTTGATGTGTCACACTTTTCTTTACGATTTATACACCTATTATAAAAAAAGCCTGAGCACTAATACTCAGGCTTTTATATGATGTTTTTTTTAATTATTAAATTTTTCTATCATTAGTTATCTTTATTTATCTTTTTTTCTGCATTGTTTTTCTCTTCGCTTTGTGGACTAATTTCCTTTGTTTCTTCACTTTCCGGGAGCTTAACATCATCACCTTTTACCTTTGGTTTCAGTTGTGCTGAATCACTATCAACCCCTGACGACCCGGCTTTCTTTTCTCTGTCGACCGATTCAGTGTGAATGAAAATATTCTCTCCCGAACCTACAGGTTTTAAAGATGGAATCTGCTCATTAGAATCAACTTTATTGTTCTCCAGAATCTCCTCTGAACGAGATATCCAAGGTCTTTTTCCGAAAATATGCTCAAGGTCGTTTGAATAGATAATTTCTCTCTCAAGTAATATTTTTGCCAACTTATTATGACCATCACTCTTTTCAGTAAGTATCTTCTTGGCGCGGTCATACTGCTCAGCAATCATAGCCTTCACTTCAGAATCTATCAATTTGGCTGTTTCATCACTGTAAGGTTTAGAGAATGGATACTCCTGACCTGATGAGTCGTAATAGCTGATATTAGGCAGTTTTTCACTCATACCCATATAGGTTATCATTGCATATGCCTGTTTTGTAACCCTTTCAAGGTCATTCATTGCACCCGATGATATCTGTCCTATGTATAATTCTTCTGCTGCACGACCACCCAATAATGCGCACATCTCATCGAGCATCTGCTCTTTAGTTGTAATCTGTCTCTCTTCAGGCAGATACCACGCAGCACCCAATGCCTTGCCTCTTGGAACTATTGTCACCTTTACCAAAGGATTGGCATGTTCCAGAAACCAGCTTAATGTTGCATGTCCTGCTTCATGTATTGCAATTGATCTTTTTTCATCCTGGGTGATGATCTTGTTTTTCTTTTCCAGACCGCCCACTATTCGGTCTACAGCATTCATGAAGTCATCTTTCTGAACGAATTTCTTTTTATTACGTGCCGCAATCAGTGCCGCTTCGTTGCAAACATTTGCAATATCAGCGCCGGAGAAACCGGGAGTCTGACGAGATAGGAATTCAACGTCTACTGATTCATCAATTTTAATTGGGCGAAGGTGTACTTTAAATATCTCCTTGCGGTCGTTAAGGTCTGGCAGTTCCACATATATCTGTCTGTCGAACCTACCTGCACGTAACAGTGCTTTATCCAAAACATCAGCGCGGTTTGTGGCAGCCAGAATTATTACTCCGCTGTTGGATCCGAAACCATCCATCTCTGTAAGAAGTTGGTTAAGTGTATTCTCACGTTCATCGTTTGATCCGAAATTGTTGTTCTTGCCTCTGGCTCTACCTACAGCATCTATCTCATCTATAAATACTATACATGGGGCTTTCTCTTTTGCCTGTCTGAACAGGTCACGTACTCTTGATGCACCAACACCAACGAACATCTCTACAAAATCGGAACCTGATATAGAAAAGAATGGTACATTGGCTTCGCCGGCAACTGCTTTTGCGAGAAGGGTTTTACCTGTTCCGGGAGGACCTACAAGAAGTGCTCCTTTAGGTATCTTACCTCCAAGGTTGGTGTAGTTCCCGGGACTCTTTAAAAACTCTACAATTTCCTGAACCTCCTCTTTTGCTTCAGATAGTCCGGCAACATCTTTAAAAGTTACCTTCTGGCTCGAATCACGGTCAAACAGTTGTGCTTTAGACTTACCTACATTAAAGACTCCTCCACTGCCTCCGCCTCCGCCTTGCATTCTTCTCATCATCCAGATCCAGAATGCAATCAGTAATACAAATGGCAGGAATGTGAGTAAAACACCCCAAAGCTCTGAAGTAGTATCGAATCGAACCTCAATATCATAGTTTTTTTCTGTCTTTACGGAGTCAATATATTCAGAAATAGCATCTGGTGAGGGACCTTTTACTAATATAACAGGTGTTCTGCCTGTTCTGGCTGATTCTCCAAAAACTGTCTCAACCGACTCCTCCCTGATAACAGCTTCAGCAGTCTCCTTATTATTATAAATAACCACACTTTGTATGCGATTATCGCTTACATACTCCTGAAACTCAGACCATGTGATCTCTTTAACAGTGTTGTCCTGACCAAAAAACCACATACCCATAAGTATTGCCAAAACAATTGCATATACCCAGTATGGGTTGAAAGGTCGTTTTGGATTACTGCCACCAAGCTTAGGACGCATGGTAGGTTGTTTCTTTTGTTTATCTTGATTCGTATTGCTCATTTATTTGAACCTCTTTTATTGCTTGGTAATTTAACTTTTTAATCTAAATTAGGAATGCGCTCAGAATGTGCATCGCCCCAAAGTAAATCTATATTATAGTAATTTCTTAATTCGGGAAGAAAAATATGAACTATTACATCTCCATAGTCCATTCCTATCCATTCTGATTGCTGCTTACCCTGAACCCGGATTGGGTATTCATTAGTTTTTTCTTTAACAATTTTCTCAACAGATTCTGCAAGTGCAGATACCTGTGTAGGTGAGTTACCTTCGCATATCACAAAATAGTCGCACACAGCTCCGGTAATACCTTTTAAGTTAATAGTATTTATGTTTTTCCCTTTTTTCTCCTGAATTCCTTCAATAATATTCTTAAGTAGTAAGCTTTTTTCTGTCATTCTTTATTTTAAGTGAGTTAGTAATACAAATATAGGTTGAATTTTTTGAAATCGATATAAAAAAGATGACAACCTTTTGTTTATAACAAGAATATCAAAAATGGTGCCAAAGAAAAAGAGAGAGCAATTATGCTCCCTCTCTTAACAAATTATGTATTAAGTTTGTTTTAGAGTGTCTGTAAAATCAGATTTCTCCAAAGAACTTTTATGCCACCTCCATCATGAATCTGTAAAGCGATACGGCCCTGAGCAGCACCAATCTTTTCGTCATAAAGGTCAACCATCTCCTCACCGTTAAGATATGTCTTCACATTGTCACCTTTAACAATAATACGCAACGTGTTCCAATCGCCCACTTTAAGTATCTCCTCTTTTTCGTCCGGGATCTGTACAAGCCATCCACGTCCATAAGATTCATAAATACCTCCTGTGTCATGTCCTTTTGGAGCAACCTCTACCTGCCATCCGTTTACAATAGCACCCGGCTCAATAAATGAACGAATGAAAACACCTGAATTTCCATCTGCTTCCTGTTTGAACTCTACGCTAAGGTCAAAATCATCGTAATATTCACGTGTTGCAAGATAGCCATATTGTTTGTCCGGACCGCTTTCGCACACCAGTAGACCATCTTCTACATACCATTTCTCGGTACCATAAACTTCCCATCCCTGAAGATCTACTCCGTTGAAAAGATTAACCTCTTTGGTTTTGCGTGGAAGCTCTTTAATCTTCACATTACGGAACCATGCTGCGGAACCATGGTCCTGTAAGCAGATAACACCTTTTCTTGCCAAACCATACTCTGGGGCATTTTCCCATTTACCACTGTTTTTACGGGCAAACCAATCTTCAGTCCACGCTTCAAACTCAATAACCTTTTCTCCGTTAAGCCAATGTTCTACATGCCCATTGTCAAAAACAATCTTTGATGTATTCCATTCGCCTGCAGGCTTTGTTTTTAACTTTGCAGGATCAGTGGTATACATGGCATAGTCAGCAGCAGTTTTTTGCCAATCCTCAAGCGGTTCCGGAAATCCTTCATCATCAATCAACTGATATTCAGGTCCGGTTACATAAGGAACTGCAAATTTAGGATTCTCTACAACATGATAAAGAACACCACTATTGCCACCCTCTGCAATTTTCCAGTCCCAAACCAGCTCAAAGTTCTCGTAAATCTTTTCGGTTACAATATAACCATGTTCATCTGCACCTTCTCCTTTTGCCTGAATCATACCATCTTCGGCAAACCATGGGGCAGTAAGAGATTCACCGTTGTAGTCGCGCCAACCGTTGAGTGTAGTGCCGTCAAAAAGCAACTCCCATCCGTCATTAATTTCCTCCTGAGTAAGGGTGTTATGTTTACCTTCACTCGTGCAGGCTGATGTAAATGTCATAATCGCCATTAAAATAATTAAGTAAAATTTAGACTTCATAGTTAATACTATTTTTATATGATTAAACTTGTTTGATATCCATAAAATATGTACAAAGATATTGAATAATTGATTCTTGTTGTTACTTTTACGTATAATTATAACATTAGAACCCTGTTCAGATCTTCAGTTTTAAACCAAAAGGTCTGATCAGACGTTTATTTAACACAAAAACAAAACATTCTGTATATTTTGGAACGAATTGATCTTACAGGAAAGAGTATAGTTGGAGGCTCATTCGTGGGCACGATTGGCTTTTTTGACGGTGTTCACTTAGGTCACAGATATCTGTTAAATCAGGTGAAAGAGGAGGCAAAACGTCTTAATTTGCCCTCAGCCGTTGTTACCTTCCCTGTTCATCCTCGAAAAGTACTTCAGAAAGATTATCAGCCAGCACTGCTTTGCAGATATGAAGAAAAAATTGAGCAATTACAAACTACAGGTATTGATTATTGCATTACTCTTCCCTTTACTACTGATATTGCAGAGATGACTGCTCAGGAGTTTATGCAGCAGGTGCTAAAACAGGATATTGGAATTCATACATTAATAGTTGGATACGACCACCGATTTGGACATAACCGTGAAGATGGATTTCAGGAGTATGTGAAATATGGCAATGAGCTGGGAATGAATGTAATAGAGGCCAGGGAGCTTCAGATTGATGGTGAGAATGTTAGTTCAACTAAGATAAGGCGACTGCTCAAGAATGGCGAAATAGAGAAGGCAAATAGTCTGCTGACATACAATTATACACTCTCCGGAAAGATTGTTGAGGGCTACCGCGTTGGACGTACAATTGGCTTCCCCACTGCAAATATAAAATCTTGGGAGAGATATAAAGTGATACCAAAACTTGGGGTATATGCTGTATTGGTTCACATTCGTGACATAATTTATGAAGGTATGCTGTATATAGGCACTCGTCCCACACTACATGACGACCCTGAAATCAGTGTTGAAGTGAATATTTTCAACTTTAATGCCGATCTGTATGATCAGTCGCTTACAGTTGAATTTATAGACTTTATTCGTGAAGATAAAAAATTTGACAGAATGGAAGAGCTGATAGATCAGATACATAATGACAAGAGTCTGGTTCTGCAGCGACTAAAAAACATGTAACCTTATGACTAAAAAAATTCTTTTGAACAATGATGTAAGTATTCCTGTAATAGGACTTGGTACTTACAAAATCGGAATGAATGATGATGAAACTTATCGTGCTGTTAGAACTGCTCTCGACAAAGGCTACAGGCATATTGATACTGCCACATTATACATGAACGAGAAGCCGGTTGGAAAGGCAATACGTGAAAGTGGAATCTTGCGGGAAGATATTTTTGTGACAACTAAACTATGGGGAACTGATATTCTTAACAATCGCATTCAGATGGCTTTTGAAGGTAGCCTCAAAAATCTGGGACTCGATTATATCGATCTTTACCTTGTGCACTGGCCTGTAAAAGGTATGGTCTCATCTGCATGGAAAGCGATGGAGGATATTTATATAGATGGTAAAACCAGAGCAATTGGTGTTAGTAATCATCTTATACACCATCTCGAAGAGCTGCTCAAAGATGCAACAGTAATTCCTGCAGTAAATCAGATAGAACTACATCCCTATCTAATACAACAGGAAATTATCGACTATTGCAAAGGTAAAGGAATAGTTCCCGAAGCCTGGAGTCCTCTAGGAAGCAAAAAAAATTCACTTCTGCAGGATGAAACTCTTGTAGATATTGCCGGAAAACATGGCAAATCACCTGCTCAGGTAGTTCTCAGATGGAATATTCAGAAAGGGATTGTTACAATACCAAAATCTTCACATGAAGAGAGACTCGCCGAAAATATAGATATATTCGATTTTAGACTCTCAGATGATGAAATAAAACAGATTGATAAACTGGATAGAAATAGACGCACAGGAGTTCATCCCGATTTTATTGAGTTTTAGGACTGAATAATAGTGATCACTTCTCATGTCAGGATTGAATACTGACCATGGATCGCCCACACATTGTCCGTATCATCCTCTTATCTTTTTCATACTATCTTCATATCGACGTCATAAATTAATGAGGAGGATAAAGACAATGTCCCTATGATATATTCTTAATCTATATTTAATTAAATAGTTATTATAAGTTTTTTGTACGTTTGTGATAATAAAAAATTCAAATATAAAATTTAACAGCAATATCAAAATGAAGAATAATTTACTATTAATTTTAGTGATTATGTTTAGTCTTACCGGAAACGCACAACAGGTTGAGCGTGCAGTTTCAATTATTCCGGAGCCGGTATCTGTGAATAAGAAAGGTGGTCACTATGTGTTACCGGATGAGATAGTTGTTTCTGTTCCAAAGGGAGGAGAAACCGAATATGTAAATAACCTTCTAAAGGAGAAGCTTTCTCTTGCACCGGGTAAGAAAGTAACAATCACCGAGAATAATTCTAATGCTAATATCGAACTTGTTTTAAATAGCAGCAGAAATGAAAAGATTGGTGATGAGGGTTATGAACTGAATGTAACTAATCAAAAGATCACTTTGAAGGCTAATAAACCTGCCGGATTGCATTATGGTGTGCAGACTCTTTTTCAGCTTTTACCTCCTCAGATAGAGAGTGATAAGTTTGAGAGTAATGTTTCGTGGCAACTGCCTCAGATTGAGATAGTAGACTATCCAAGAGTAGGCTGGAGAGGTTTAATGCTTGATGTTTCACGCCACTTTTTTACAGTGGATGAGATTAAGAAGTATATCGACAATATGGCAAAATATAAATACAATATCTTCCACTGGCATCTTACTGATGATGAGGGATGGCGTATAGAGATTAAAAGTTTGCCAAAGCTTACTGAGGTTGGGGCATGGCGTACCGAACAGATAGGATGGTTTGGAGGTTTCTCTGATCCTGATCCGGATGCACCTAAAAACTATGGAGGTTTTTATACTCAGGAAGAGATAAAGGATATTGTAAAGTATGCTTTGGATAGAAATATTCAGATTATGCCCGAAGTTGATGTGCCTGGTCATAGTTCTGCAATTCTTGCTGCTTATCCCGAGCTAGCATGTTTCCCTGAAAGTGGAGATCATTTTGTGAGAACGGGTGCTCCATTCCTAGACTGGAATACAGGTGGCCGTCCAGCTGCTATATATGAGAATACTCTTAATCCGGCAAATGAAAAAGTATATGAATACCTGGATAAGATTATTACTGAATTGGCTGAACTATTCCCATTTGACTATATACATACCGGTGGAGATGAGGCTCCATACACTTTCTGGGAAAAGAGCAGTGATGTGAAAGAATTGATGGCCAGAGAGAATCTTAAGAATATGGCAGAAGTACAGTCATACTTTGGTCACAGAGTAGAGGAAATTATTCTTTCAAAAGGAAAGAAAATGATGGGCTGGGACGAGATTTTAGAGGGTGGAATTTCGCCAACTACTGCTCTTATGAGTTGGAGAGGTGTTAAGTATGGTATCGAGGCATCAAATTCAGAGCACTATGTTGTGATGAGTCCTACCAACTTTGTATATTTGGATTATATGCAGGCAGACGTGGCTACTGAACCTCGTGTTTATGCATCATTGAGACTTAATCAGACCTATAAGTTTGATCCTGTACCTGAAGGTGCAAATGCAAAATATATCTTGGGAGGACAGGCAAACCTGTGGACAGAGCAGATATACAACATACGTCAGGCTGAATATATGACATGGCCTCGTGGATTTGCTGCTGCTGAATCACTATGGTCACCTCGTGAAAATAAGGATTGGGACAAATTTGTATCTAAAACTGAGGATCATTTCAAAAGATTTGATTACGCTAAAACCAAATATTCGCCTGCAATATATGATCCTTCAATTAGTGTAACCAAAGAAGGTGATGATTATTATGTCACTCTTACACCTGAGATTAAAGGATTGGATATTTATACCAGCTTTGATGCATCAACTCCTGATAATTTCTATCCAAAATATACAGAGGCACAGAAGATTCCTAAGGATGCCGATATAATGAGGATTATAACATACAGGGGTGATAAACCTATTGGGCGATTAATATCTATTCCTGTTGAAGATTTAAGAAAAAGAGTGAGATAGATAATTGCATAATAATTAGTAAATCACTATCTTTGCGCCGCTTTTTTGAAAGCTCCCGTGTGATGGGAAATAAAGAGAAAGCACTTTATTTTGAGTAACACAAACAAAATTAAAAAATGAAAACATTTGAATTAAAAGGCGAGATCAGAGATGGTTTCGGAAAGAAAGCAGCCAAATCGTACCGCAGCGAAGGTTTAATTCCTTGCGTAGTATATGGTGGACATGGAAACGAGAACCTGAATTTTGTAATAAAACAGGGTGCAGTACGCAATTTGATTTATACTCCGGAAGTATTTCTGGTAAATCTTGATCTTGGAGAAAAGAAAATGCAGGCGATCCTGAAAGAGGTTCAGTTTCACCCAGTAAAAGAGCAGATTCTGCATATTGATTTCTTACATGTATTTGAAGATAAACCAGTGGTAATTGAATTACCGGTACGTCTGAAAGGTCTCGCAGCTGGTGTTAAAGCCGGTGGTAAGTTGTCACTCGATTTAAGGAAGCTGAGAGTAAGAGCATTAGCAGCTAATTTACCTGAGGAGTTGGTTATAAATGTAGAAAAGCTTGCACTTGGAAAATCAATCCAGGTTGGCGATCTGAGTTTCGAAGGTCTTGAGTTGCTAAATGCTAAGAACGCTGTTGTATGCCGTGTTCAGTTGACACGTGCAGCCAGAGGTGATGCTGCTGCAGCTGCAGCTGCTGGAGTTGAAGACGAAGAATCAGAAGAGTCAGAATCTTCAGAAGAATAATTCTTCAATTGATTTACAGTTCGAAACACCAAATTGTAATTGTAAAATAGTGAAATGAAATATTTGATAGCGGGATTAGGCAATATTGGGCCTGAATATGAAAACACCCGCCACAATATAGGTTTTATGGTATTGGACGCTTTAGCAAAAGCGTCCAATGCTGTTTTTGAGGATAAACGATATGGTTTTGTGGCTGAGATGCGACTTAAAAATAAGCATCTGATTTTATTAAAACCATCAACATACATGAACCTTAGTGGAAACGCTATAAGGTATTGGATGCAAAAAGAGAAGATTGAGACTAAAAACCTGCTGGTTGTAGTAGATGATCTTTCTTTACCTTTTGGAACTCTGCGATTGAAATCCAAAGGGAGTGATGCCGGACATAACGGACTTAAACATATACAGGGCCTTATCGGTCAGAAGTATCCCAGACTTCGATTCGGTATAGGAGATGATTTCTTTCCCGGATCACAGGTTAATTTTGTACTTGAAGAGTTCTCAGATGAGGAGAAGACAAAGTTGCCTGAACGTATCGAAAAGGCTTGTGAAATAATTCGCAGTTTCTGTCTCGCAGGAATTGACATAACAATGAATCAGTTTAATAATAAATAACTGATCCGATTGCTAAAGATATAATGGAAGAGGTTAGAGTAGACAAATGGTTGTGGGCTGTGCGCATTTTCAAAACTCGCACTATTGCATCAGAAGCTTGCAAAAAGGGTAGAGTAATGGTTAATAATATTTCTGTTAAACCATCCAGGACTATTCGCAAGGGTGATATAATACAGGTCAGAAAACCTCCGGTTACCTACTCATTTAAGGTACTTGCACTTGCAGACAAACGAATGGGAGCGAAGATGGTTCCTGATTTCATGGAGAATATTACTCCGCCTGACCAGTATGAAATACTGGAACTGAATAGTATCAGTGGCTTTGTAGATAGACAGCGAGGTACGGGCCGCCCTACAAAAAAAGAGCGTCGTGATCTTGAACAGTTCACCGGCTCTATTGATTTTGATGAATTTGACTGGGACGATTAATATATCTTCCCGTCAGATTTATTATAAACAGGTACAACAGACATGCTGTTCTGAGTGAGACAATAAGCTGCATCACTTACTGCACCATTGTCAACAAGTCGCCTGTAATGATCACTTACCTCTATATACCCCATTAAATCATTTTTTACACGATTCCACAGTTCAAGAGTCATTCTGATTGAATCAGAATCAAATTCTACATTACTCTTTTCCATTGCTTTTTCAGCAAAAACTCCGCCAAAAAGGGTATCTTCAATACTTATCCGGTTGTTCCATCCTGCACATAGAATAACCACTCTTTCTGCTGTATTAATACATCTTTCAACTAATGCATCAACATTTATGAATGTACCTATAAGCAGCTCTCTGCAATCGCTTGCGGCTTCAATTGCTCTGGTGCCGTTTGTTGTGGTAAAAACGACTTCCCTGTCTTTCACTTTTTCGGGAGAGTAATCAAAAGGAGAGTTTCCGAAATCAGCAAAATCACATTTCTGTGTCTTTCGCTCAGCGCCTACCAGGTAGCCTTCCGACTTATAGGTTCTTGCCTCATCAATGCTTGAGACAGGGATTATTGCACTTGCCCCGTTGTTTAGCATTGTACACATAGTTGCAGATGCCCTGAACACATCCACAACAATTACCGTATCATGGTCGCTTTTATAATGGGGATAAAGGGCAGGAGAGGGGCAAAGATCCAGTTTCATGTTTTTTTCATACAAATATAAAGAATCAAATCTATTCCTGTCGCATCATTTTACCCTCTTTTTCATATTCTCTCCTGATACCTAACAATAGATCATCTGAAGAGATGATATTTGAATTTTTTTCCAATGTTCTTAATCCTGCAAACTGAATTATATTAACAATATTTGCACCGGTCAAATTATACTTTCGTGCAATCTCTTCCAAATTAACGTCACTCATATATTCTCCAAAGTCAGGAAGATAATTCTTCCACAGATTCAACCTCTCTTCAGCATCCGGATTATCAAATTCGATTATCGAATTGAATCTCCTGATAAAAGAAGTATCAAGATTCGATTTCATATTTGAAGCCAGTATTATGAGTCCCTCATGTGACTCAATACGTTGCAGTAAATAAGAGACCTCTTGATTGGCATATTTATCGTGAGAATCACTCACATTAGTTCGTTTCCCAAAAAGAGCATCAGCTTCATCAAAAAAAAGAATCCATTCCTTTTTATCAGCTTTATCGAAAAGTCTGGATAGGTTCTTTTCTGTTTCTCCTATATATTTTGACACTACAACCGACAGGTCGATACGATAAACATTTCGGTTTGTATATTTACCCAAAAGGCATGCAGTGAGTGTTTTTCCAGTTCCCGGAGGACCGTGGAAAAGTACCCGGTAACCTGGTTTTATCTTACCCTTAAGATTCCATATTTCAAGAAGCCGGTCGTTATATTTCAGCCATGTCTCAATCTCTTTTATTTCAGCCATTGTCTTGTCTTTTAGTAATCAACAAATGATATATTTTGAAGTGCTATTGATTTGTTTAGCCCTATGCTAGAGAAATAATTTTCCAACTGCTCTTTTAATATTTGAAGAGTCTCATATATCATATCCTGATATTTACTATTTTATGTGATTTTTAACTAACTCTTCCAAAATAGTCTGTTTTTTAAAAAAGTGATAGGAATTTTCCTGCATAAATTTGTATTATTCACGCATTAACAAATAGAAGGTAAAAATATGTAAACATATATAGTAATGTGGTTTAGGGTGTTACAATCAGAGGGTCCTTTTTTTAATTTGAACTAATTTATTTTAGTTCAATTTCTTATCTTTGCCTTCTAATAGCAACGTTGTAAAGGATCAAAAATATTAACTATGGATCTCTCATATTTAAAGTCAGATAATTTTTTCCTGTTAGCAGGTCCCTGTGTCATTGAAGAAGAGGATATGACATTAAGGATAGCTGAGAGACTAAAAATAGTAACTGATAAGCTTTCAGTTCCTCTGGTGTTTAAAGGCTCATTTCGTAAAGCAAACCGCTCCCGAGTAGATTCTTTCATCGGTATAGGTGATCAGAAAGCATTAAAAATTTTAAGAAAGGTTCATGATACTTTTCAAATACCCACTGTTACAGATATTCATGAGAGTCACGAAGCGACCATGGCTGCCGAGTATGTTGATGTCCTGCAAATTCCAGCATTTCTATGCAGACAGACAGAGCTTCTTGTTGCTGCTGCAAAAACCGGAAAAGTTGTTAATATTAAAAAAGGGCAGTTCCTATCTCCTGAGGCGATGAAGTTTGCTGCACAAAAGGTTACAGACAGTGGCAATGAAAAAGTGATTCTTACAGAAAGAGGCACAACATTTGGTTATGGTGATCTTGTGGTTGATTATCGTGGTATCCCCACAATGAAAGAGTTTGGATTTCCGGTTGTAATGGATATAACTCACAGTCTGCAACAACCAAATCAATCGTCAGGCGTAACAGGTGGTAAACCTCAATTGATAGAAACGATTGCCAAAGCAGCAGTTGCTGTGGGTGCAGATGGACTGTTTATCGAAACACATCCAGACCCTATAAGTGCAAAATCTGACGGTGCCAACATGCTTCCTTTAGATCAGCTTGAAGGGTTACTGACAAAATTATTAAAAATTCATGCTGCTCTATAAACTGCATATAGATGAAACTTACAGATTACCGTATTATACTGGCATCTAATTCCCCCAGAAGGAAAGAGCTTCTTTCAGGAATTGGTGTTAAATATGAGTTCAGAATGTTACCGGATATAGATGAATCATATCCTGAAACAGTTTCAGCAGATGAGGTTGCTGGATACCTGGCCGAAAAGAAAGCCTCAGCATATCTTCCCGAACTTAATGATGATGAGCTCCTGATTACTGCAGATACGGTAGTGTTGTTGGATAGTATAGTTATTGGTAAACCTTCAGATGAGGCAGATGCTATCAGAATGTTACAACTGCTGTCAGGTAAAACTCATAAGGTGATAACAGGAGTATGCCTGACTTCAAAAAAGAAACAGGTAGTCTTTTCAGATACTGCCTATGTTACTTTTGGAGAATTGAGCAGAGAAGAGATAAGTTATTATGTATCGAACTATAAGCCGTACGATAAAGCAGGTGCTTATGGTGTTCAGGAATGGATTGGTTATGTGGCAGTTGAAAAAATCGAGGGTTCATATTTTAATGTTATGGGCTTGCCAATCTTCAAGGTTTATAAAGAATTGAAACAGTTTTAATTTTCAAGTTATTCATTATTTATTAAAAAAAAATTATGCTCACAGTAGAGAAAATAGGTGGTACGTCTATGTCTCAGTTTCAAGACGTAATGCAAAATATAATAAAAGGCAACCGTAAAGGTGATGAGCTATACAACAGGATATTTGTTGTCTCTGCCTATAACAATGTTACAAACTGGCTGCTGGAACATAAGAAGACTGGCGAACCCGGAATATATAACAAGTTTTTAAATGGCGAGGATTATAGTATTGCACTGGATCAGTTCTGTCAGCGCTTACTGCTTATCAATGATGGATTCGCGGATTATGGACTTGATCTTAAGGAGGCACGTGATTTCATAAGATTCCGTGTAGATCAGGCAAAAACGTTGCTTTATAGTCTAGGCAAGGTACTTGCATCAGGTTATGTTAACCGTACCGATATACATCTTGCTGCCCGTGAGATTCTTGCATCAATAGGAGAGGCACACTCTGGCTGGAATTCTGTTAATATTCTTAATAATAACGGTATAAATGCACGTTTTATAGATCTGTGTGGATTCAATGATAACGAACCCTTAACCATTGATGAGCGTATACATAAAGAGTTTAAGGATATAGACTTCAGTAAAGTACTTTGTATTGTTACCGGATATACCAAAGGAACAGAAGGTATTATGAGAGCTTTCGACCGTGGCTATAGTGAAGTTACTTTTAGTAAGATTGCTGTTGAGGTTAAGGCTGATGAAGCTGTAATACATAAAGAGTATCACTTGTCGAGTGCCGACCCCAAAATTGTGGGTGTTGAAAACAGTATTCCGGTTGGACACACAAACTATATCATTGCTGATCAGCTTGCTGATATTGGCATGGAAGCAATACACCCAAAAGCTGCTAAACCTCTTGAGTTGGCTGGTATTGACATTAGAATTAAGAATACCTTTGAACCTGATCATCCAGGAACAATAATTTCTCGCGATTATATTTCTCCTGAGCCAAGGGTGGAAATTGTATCAGGCTCACGCAAAGTGATAGCTATAGAGGTTCACGACCCAATGATGGTTGGAGAGGTAGGATTTGACAGCAAAATAATGAGCTATTTCATTAAATATAATGTCAGCTACATTCTTAAATCCACAAATGCCAACTCTATCACAATGGTAGTCTGGGATAATGAGAACAGTAAAAGTCTAATCAATATCCTAAAGGATGTATTTTACAAAGTTACTGCAAAACCGATGGCTATAGTGTGCGTTATGGGCACAAATATTGCTCTTCCCGGATTTCTATACCGTGCCTCACAAGCATTATATGAAAAAGGGATCAATATAGAGAGTTTTGCTCAGTCGATGATGCAGGTTAACATGCAATTCGTAATTGTTCGCGAACATTATGAGGATGCTGTTATTGCTCTTAACGAAGCACTTTGTAAAAAGCCGAATGAAAATTAAATGTGAGGATTATTCAGCCTGGTCATCCCCTTGATCAGGCATATCCTCTTCATAGTCCTGATATAGAAAGTCGTTATAAGGGAATCGTGTTATATGAATCTCTTTCACTTTATCATATATCAGCTCCTTTAGTTCATCAATGTTTTTCTTCTCCTTTGCAGAAATAAATATACAGTTCTCTTTTAGCTTGCTGAACCATGTTTGTTCAAGTTCTTCTAGAGAGTAATTTTCTCTTTTCTTAGGTGTAAGATCATCTTCCTCTTTTACGGTGTGAGAAAATGCATCAATTTTATTAAAAACAAGTATAGTTGGTTTTTCTGTTTTATCAATTTCAAACAGTGTTTTCTCTACAACTTCAATCTGCTCCTCAAAAGCAGGATGTGAAATATCTACTACATGCAGAAGGATATCCGCTTCTCTGACCTCATCCAGGGTTGATTTAAATGATTCAACCAGGTGGGTAGGCAGTTTTCGTATAAAACCAACTGTATCGGTAAGCAGGAAGGGCAGATTTTTTACAGTTACCTTACGTACAGTTGTATCAAGAGTGGCAAACAGCTTATTCTCTGCAAATACTTCACTCTTGCTGAGCAGAGTCATTAAAGTAGATTTACCAACATTGGTGTAACCAACCAGTGCAACACGCACAAGCTTGCCCCTGTTTTTGCGCTGAACAGTTTTCTGTTTATCAATATCCTTAAGCTGCTGCTTTAACCTTGAAATCTTATCAAGAATAATTCTTCGGTCAGTCTCCAGCTGCGTTTCACCCGGTCCGCGCATAATCGTTCCACCACCACCTCTTTGTCTCTCAAGGTGAGTCCACATACGAGTTAGCCTTGGCAGCAGATATTCATACTGAGCAAGCTCTACTTGAGCCTTAGCGTGAGAGGTCTGAGCTCTCATAGCAAATATGTCAAGTATCAGACTTGTTCTGTCCATTATTCGTATTTTAAATTCCTTCTCTATATTTCTAAGTTGTCTGGCCGAAAGTTCATCATCAAAAATCACGACACCCACCTCATTATCTTCATCCTTAATAAAATCTCCGATTTCCTGAAGTTTACCCTTACCAACGAAAGTAGCAGTATTAGGTGTGTCCATTTTTTGTAAAAATCTCTTTATTGGCCTTAGTCCTGCAGTCTCAGCAAGAAATGCCAGCTCGTCAAGGTATTCATTTACCTTATCTTCATTCTGATCTTGTGTTATGAGTCCAACAAGAACAGCATTTTCATTTTTTATCTCTTGAGTAATAAAGTCTTTCATATATTATTATGCTACTTTACATTTTTGATTAACACTATTTATTAGGTAAAGTTGGTTCAGCTTCAAATGAACTCTCTTCAATTTTTGTGATAGTGTGTGTTATTAAGTATCTAAAACCAAAATCCAAACCCAGCCGATAGTAATACCTGCGAGTAGTCACGTATGAACTGATATTTAAGTTCAAAGTTTGCTCTCACCCTATAACTGATATCATGCTGAAAACCCATTCCCAGGTTTGCCCCCAAGCGTTGTTTATTTGTTCTTGGCATCCCCTCATTTTTATCAAATACCCAGTTAGAATAGTGAATTCCTCCAATTGGATAGAGTGAGGCAGTAATTGATAGAGGTAAAACATAATGAGCATCAGCGTCAACCATCCACATGCCCTTGTCATTTATTTCGGGGAAATAAGTAAAAGAGGGTGCAATTCGCAGGTTATTGGTCCGATAGTAATGCAGGTGACCACCCACACCGGGTCTGTTAATCTCTGTGCCGTATGCTACATGAGCTCCAATACCAACAGTTCCTTCAAACTGAGCAAACAGTTGAGGGATGGAAAATAACATAAATAGAGCAAGTAATTGAATGGTTCTTTTCATCAGGTTCTGTTTTAAAAGAAACAAAGTTAATTAAATTGTCAGATTATCATCCCGCTACCAAGACATAACCCGGCTTCTTTGTCGTATACAACACCAAACTGACCAGCGGCGATTCCCTGAACCGGCACTTCAGAGTGAATAGAATACATGTCTCCTTTTTTCGAGATCATACCTTTTGTGAATTCGGGAGTATGTCTGATTTTAAAGCGAATCTCTTTTTCTCCTTCAAAATCACCCCAGATATCTTTTGTTATAAACTCAAATCCCTGCAGATTAATGGTGTCTCCATACTGATGTTTTGTATCATAACCCTTGGATACGTATATGATATTACGATTGATATCCTTTTTGATAACAAACCAGGGGCCACCACTAAGTCCCAGTCCCTTTCGCTGTCCAATCGTATGAAACCAGTACCCCTGATGCTTGCCCAGAATATTTCCGGTTTCCAGTTCCACAATCAACCCCTCTTTTCTGCCCATGTAGCGTTCGATAAACTCATTGTAGTTTACCTTGCCCAGGAAACAGATACCCTGACTATCTTTTCTTTTTGCTGAAGGCAGATTCTGTTCTGCAGCTATATTTCTCACTTCTGATTTCAAGAGATTGCCAATTGGGAACATAAGTTTTGAAACCTGAACATAACTAATCTGTCCAAGGAAATATGTCTGATCTTTTACATGATCTTTTGCAGTCGACAACCAAGTTAAGTCATCCAACTCAGTAGTAGTAGCATAATGACCTGTTGCAATCTTATCAAATTCATGACCCCATTTCTGCTCAAATACCCCAAACTTAATCATCTTGTTGCACATCATATCAGGGTTGGGTGTCAATCCTCGTTTCACTGAATCTATCGTATAGCTAACAACCGTATCCCAGTATTCCTCATGCAGAGAAACAACTTCAAAGCGGCAACCATATTTTTTAGCTATATATGTAACAATCTCGATATCTTCTTCAGAAGGGCAGTCAATATATCCATCTTTATCTTCCATTCCTATCTTGATGTAGTAGATGGTTGGATCATATCCCATCTCCTTAAGCTGGTGTACTACAACCGAACTGTCCACTCCACCTGATACTAAAGCTGCAATCTCCATTTTTTTGTCTTATCTTAATTTTGAGGTACAAAGATAATCAAAACAAAAAAATAATGCTATCTTTACAACTTCGGAATGGTATAAGTGCAATAAAACCGTTACTGAGATAATATAGTAGCCCTAATCATCCATGATTAAAGGCGACTCCCACTCCCCGATGCGAATTCGGGCTTCTAGAGAAAAGAAAAATGATATATATAAATGACTTACAGATGGAATTATTCAACCCTATCAGACTACCAAAAAAATAAAAAAGATGAATTAGCGAAAGAATTAAATTTAAATCCCGTTTTAGCCGAACTGCTTATCAATAAAGGCATTGAAACAAAGGAAGAGGCAATGAAGTTTTTATATCCAAGTCTGGATGACCTGCATGACCCTTTCTTACTTCCCGATATGGATAAGGCAATCAGGCGAATCGAGAAAGCTCTTGGAGAGAAAGAGAGAATTCTTATATACGGTGATTACGATGTTGACGGCACAACAGCTGTAGCGTTGGTTTACAAGTTCTTTCGGGGGATAACCAATAATATTGATTATTATATTCCTGACAGGTACGATGAAGGGTACGGCATTTCGTTTCAAGGAATCGATTATGCCGTGAAAACGGGTGTTAAGCTCATAATCTCGCTTGACTGCGGTATAAAAGCATTAACCAAAGTGCAATATGCCAAGGAGAAAGGTATTGATTTTATAATTGGCGACCATCACGTACCTGATGAAAAACTACCCGATGCAGTTGCAGTGGTTGATGCCAAGCGTTCTGACTCTAAATACCCCTATGATGAATTATCCGGTTGTGGTGTAGGATTCAAGATTGTTCAAGCTTTCTCTCAAAGAAATGGTTATCCTTTTTCTGATATTGAACCACTTCTGGATCTGGTAGCAGTTAGTATAGCCTCAGATATTGTGCCAATTACAGGCGAAAACCGTATTATGACTCATTACGGTTTAAAACAACTTAATTCCAATCCAAGTTTCGGTCTCAGAGGTATAATTGAGATCTGCGGTCTTCACCGCAAACATATTACCGTTAATGATATTGTATTCAAGATAGGTCCCCGCATCAATGCATCAGGCAGAATGATGAACGGAAAAGAGGCTGTTGATCTTATGCTTGCTAATGATATGACATCAGCAAGGGAAAAGAGTCTAAATATAGACCAATATAATCTTGACCGTCGCGAACTGGATAAAAAAATCACAGATGAGGCTATTGACTATATTGATAATAATCTTGATATTGAAAATCAAACTTGTATTGTTTTATATAACGAAACATGGCATAAGGGTATTGTTGGGATTGTCGCTTCCAGACTGAGTGAGAAATATTATCGACCTGCCGTAGTCCTGACAAAATCAAGTGGTATGATTTCCGGTTCTGCGCGCTCAGTACCTGGTTTTGATGTATATAAAGCGATAGAATCTTGTCGCGATATACTTGAAAACTTCGGTGGACATACATATGCAGCAGGTCTTACACTCCGGGAGGAAAACCTGCCGGAGTTCAGGGAGCGTTTTAAAAGACTGTCATTCGACGGTCTCGAACCAAAGATGATGTCTCCACAAATTACTGTAGATGCAGAGATTACATTCTCACAGATCACACCTGATTTCATTGAAGGACTTAAACTGTTTAATCCGTTTGGTCCTGAAAATGAGAATCCTGTTTTCCTTACCAGGAACGTTACTGATTCAGGATACAGCAAGCTTGTAGGTAAAGGACAGCGTCATATTAAGCTCGATATAATAGACAGTTCAGTCAGAACACCTCTGCCAGGTATTGCTTTCGCACAACACTACTATTATGAACGTATAAAAGAGGGAAAACCTGTAGATATCTGCTATACAATTGAGGAGAATACACACGGCAGCAGATCATACACACAGTTAATGGTTAAAGATATAAAAGAGTAGATTACAGAGCAAGGTTGAATATGGAAACGGAATTGTTTCACAATATATTAAAAGAGTATTGGGGATACACTTCTTTTCGTCCTCTGCAGGAGGATATTATTCAATCTGTATGGGAAAAGAGAGATACTCTTGGTCTGATGCCTACTGGGGGAGGGAAATCTCTCACATTTCAGGTTCCTGTAATGGCAATGGATGGAATATGTCTTGTTGTGACACCACTTATTGCACTAATGAAAGACCAGGTAGACAATCTCCGTGAAAGAGGAATAAAAGCAGCTGCTGTATACTCTGGAATGTCGAGGGATGAGATTATCACCACCCTCGAAAACTGCATATTTGGAGGCTATAAGTTTCTGTATGTCTCTCCTGAACGTCTCTCTTCCGATATTTTCCTTACAAAGCTGCAGGCCATGGATGTATGTCTGCTTGTAGTTGATGAATCTCACTGTATCTCACAGTGGGGATACGATTTCAGGCCCTCTTACCTTAAAATTGCAGATATCAGGGAAACTCTTATTAATGTTCCTGTACTTGCTCTCACTGCAACAGCCACTCCCGACGTAGTAGATGATATCCAGGAAAAGCTTCGTTTTAAAGAGAAGAATGTTTTCAGAACAAGTTTCCTCAGGGATAACCTCTCTTATGTTGTCAGATCAGCAGACAATAAAGTTGGTGAGCTAATTCATATACTCAAGTCAGTTCCAGGTTCAGGGATAGTCTATGTCAGAAGTAGAAGACAAACCAAGGAGATTGCACAGACTCTTAAAAAGGAAGGGTTAAGGGCAGACTATTTTCATGCAGGTCTTTCTTATGAAGACAAGATTTTTAAGCAAAATGCATGGAAAGATGATGAGTGTCCTGTAATTGTTTCTACCAATGCTTTTGGTATGGGTATAGATAAGCCTGATGTGCGAATAGTTGTTCATATGGACCTTCCCAACTCACCCGAAGAGTACTTCCAGGAAGCCGGTCGTGCCGGCAGAGATGGTAAAAAGTCATACTCAGTCATATTATACACAAAATCAGACAGCGTCAAACTTAAAAAAAGAATAAGTGATACATTTCCTGAAAAAGAACTTATAGTTCGTGTGTATGAGGCACTTGGAAACTACTTTCAGGTAGCAGTTGGATCAGGTGCAGGCAGAGCGTTCGATTTTGATCTCATAGAATTCTGCAGTCGTTTCAAACTACCCTCACTTCAGACTCATCATGCTTTGAAAATTCTTGAGCTGGCCGGATATCTGGAATATACTGATGAAATTGATGCTCGTTCAAAACTGAGATTTCTCATTTATAGGGATGATATGTATTCTTTGCGACTGGAGCCGATAACTGACGAACTTCTTCACACTATTATGAGAAGTTACACCGGAGTGTTCTCTGACGATATTTATATAGATGAATCTATGCTGGCAAGCAGGATAGGCAAAACACGTCAGGAGGTTTATGATATTCTTGTCAACTTATCAAAGCTGCGCTATATATCTTATGTTCCGGCTAAAAAAACACCATTTATAATCTACACCTCCTCACGTGAGGATATTAAGTTTATTACTATACCTCAATCAGTATATGAAGAACGTAAAAAGCGTTTCAGTAAAAGGATACATTCTATAATTGACTACGCCGAAAACAGTGATGTCTGTCGTAGTCGTATGCTGTTGGTTTATTTTGGAGAAACCAATTCAAAAGACTGCGGTTGCTGCGATGTCTGTCTCAGAAAGAATGAGTCTGGACTTAGCAACTGGGAGTATCGACTGATCGGAGAAAAGCTGGAAGAGGCCTTTAAATCACAAACTACTTATCGTTTAAATGAACTTGTTGATTCTATCTCAGAGTCAGAAACTTTGGCAATATCTTCTTCAGAAACAACATCCTTTAGTAAACAAGGCGAAAACAATGATAAAATAATCAAGGTAATCCGTTTTAAGATCGATTCGGGGGAATTGATCTTGGAGGATGACAGGATTTCGAAAGGAAAACGTTTATGACAAATGCTCACACAATTATTCACACGCTAATAAAGAATGAGGTGTGGACTTTGCTCAAAGAGGAGCTTACTAAGTTGGATGTACCTGCAATTGTTACGCT
>NZ_JAQVHI010000043.1:0-16426 GCF_028696275.1 Lascolabacillus sp. | reverse complement strand
GGAAAGTAACTAATAATAATATAATTCAATAAAAGTGTTTACTATTAATTGATTACCTCTTCACTATAAACTAATTATAATCATAAAAAACATGAAGAAAACGTTTTTTTTGCTGATTGCTGTGTTTTGTTTATCAGTTTCAGCCCAGAATGGACCTAAAGACTCAAATACAAGTTATGCTAAGACAGTGCTGCAACCCTATGTGGAAAGTGGTCAGCTGGCCGGTGCTATTAGCGTGTTCTATAAGGACGGTGTGCAGGAAACCTGCGCCATAGGCTATGCCGACGTATCAGAAAAGCGCCCAATAGGTATGGATAATGTGTTCATGCAATGTTCACAGACAAAAGGATTTTGCGGAGTGACAATCGCTAAACTGGTGGAAGAGGGGCGTATTTCGCTCGACGATCCTGTTTCTAAGTATCTTCCTGAGTTTAATGAGTTATGGGTGTTAGTTGCTGAAAATGACAGTGTAAAGACCCTTCGTAAAGCAAAGAACGAACTTACTATCCGTATGGTACTAAACCATACTGGTGGCTTCCCTTTCGAAATTAGTGCCAAGCGTCCTGATGTCAGGGGTGGTGGATGGTCTGGAGGAGCACCCCTTCGCCAGACAGCTTCTATCGCTGCGGCTTCGCCTATCATGTTTGAGCCGGGTACACGTGAGCTCTATTCCAACACAGGAATTGATATTGGTGCAGCTGTTGTTGAAGTGGTCACAGGGATGAAATGGGAGGACTATTTAAAGCAAGAGGTGCTTGATCCCCTTGGAATGAAGTCTACATGGTTCTGGCCTACTGATGAACAGCTTAAAAACAAGATAGAGCTATATAAGTACAGCAAGGATGCTCCAGCCGAGTGGGTTGAAGAAATGGACTGGCAGCAACGACCTTATAATGACTCACATGTATTTGCATCTGCCGGTGCTGGTCTCTGGACAACTGCCAATGACCAGCTAAAGTTTTATAAGATGCTGATGAATCTTGGCTTAGGAGATAATGGTAATCGCATCTTGAAAGAAGAGACAGTGAAGAATCTTCTAGCACTTTCCACACGTCCTAAGGGGCTGAGTGGTTACTCACTAGGTTTATCAGCACCTGAAGAGGATAGCGAAGATGCATGGTTTGGTCATGGTGGAGCCTGGGGTACTAACTGTTCTGTAAATTGGCACAAGAAAGAGCTCAAGCTATGGGTAGTTCAATCTGCCGGAGGAGAACAACCATGGGTTGATGAGATAGCCAAGGCTGCTGAGAAGTTCTTTGCACAGCCAATGAGCAAATCAGGTGTAGATGCATATACCGGAAGAATGGAGTAATTAATTTAGCTCCCAATCTTTCTAATCAGATCCCTAACTCCAATTGCACACTCTGCAACTCGCTCAAAATTGACAATACCCAGGTTGTCTTTTGGAGTATGGGTAATCTCCTGACTCTCCATGTTTTCAATAAACCAGTTCGAACTCACAGCAATAGCAGGAGTTCTGTTCTGTAAAAAAAGACTATGGTCTCCCTGATACCATGGTAATCCTTCAATGATAAGAGGATTATCAGAAAGCATATCTTTAAAGGCTGTGCTGACATTTTCAGGGAGATTAAAGGGAGAAAAACATGAAAAACCTTCATGATACCCAGCACCATCAATGTTGATATTCAATAGGATAGGAAATGGATATACACCACCCGCCAATGCTTAATCACGCTTTGTAGCTGTTATTATTGCAAGAGGTCTGTTTCTTTCCAAGACAGAAATGAGATGCTGATGTTCTTCAGGGTTCCAAAAAGGAAATTTCTTTGGTGCAATCTGTTGTGAGGAGATGTCTCCGTATAAAAGAACGATCTTATCTGTTATGTTTGATTGTTCAAGCTTGTCAATTGTATCGATAGCAATTAATTCACCTTCTACGGAACAACCCAGCGAGTAATGTGATGAAAACACTTCAAAAGATTTATCACCGCAAGTCAGTTCAGCTCCCTCTGTTTTCCAATCAATAACAGATAGTTTGTTTGCTTCTGTCTGCCAGCCATACTCCTTCAATATCTTACCTGCGTAATCTGTTGCTAAGCGATTTTTCTCGCTTCCAACCCTGCGTTCACCTATCTCATTACAGAGTACATGCAAATGTGTTTTGATTCTTTCGACTAAATAGGCCTTTTCCATCTTAATTATCTGATTGATTTAATGTTCTCTCTACTCGTAGAAATTTAATGTTAAATGCTTTACAAAAATAGAATTTAAACTTTAACTTTTGGTGTCTTTTACAATAAAATACAACTGTCGTCAATACTAAATAGTAAATACTGACAATAAAGGTTTATAACAATATTATTTGAAAAAGGTGTTGAGGTATTATTTATGAGCAGATTCTTACTTTGTAAGCTCAGCCTGATCTAACGGTAGAATATCACACTCCATGAACAGATTGATGGTGATTAATTCGTCAACTTTTATCATTCCCATCATGTGAACAGGAGGTGTCAGGTTAAAATCACGTATATTGATCTCTTTTGTTATATCGAAAGTAAAGTTATTTCCATTTTTACCTGTTGTTACAGGGAAAATATATCTTTTTGTAACATCTGTAATTGTAACATCAATAACAGCATTTCCTACTGCTGATGTTGAAGATCTGTCGGCAAGTTCAATATGATCAAGTTTTATAAGCATTTTAGGGTATTGATCAGACTTTACCAATTTATTAAAATCTCTCAGCGCCATCTTGTTACTGGAGTTGAAGCTTTTTACAGGAATCTCCAGATTACTCTCACTTAAATATATTTTATCGTTTTTCCAAGAAGCAACAACATATAGTTTATTATCTATAAACTCCTTACTTGGTTGATCGAATGTAAAATCAACGACATTACTTTTCCCATGAATCGAAAGTACACTTTTATCCTTTACATCCACAGTAACAGGATATGAGTTAAGCTGTGCACTTAAAGTAAG
The DNA here is from genome assembly GCF_028696275.1 of Lascolabacillus sp. NCBI lineage: Bacteria > Pseudomonadati > Bacteroidota > Bacteroidia > Bacteroidales > Porphyromonadaceae > Lascolabacillus > Lascolabacillus sp. The sequence goes on along the minus strand of NZ_JAQVHI010000043.1, from coordinate 13,483 downwards.
TGACAATAGATAACATATAGTGAATATTGATATAAATTGTTTCATAACTTAACCTGAGAGATTAAAACCAAACCGGTATTTACTACCGGTTTGGTATACCTTTATTAATGTTAATTAAAATGCTATTGATCCAGCCAAAGTCAATCCATTGAATTCTGCATCAGAATAAATGCTGTTAGTTGGGAAACCATCATAATTCTGTTTGACATACTCTACTTTAGCCATAATGTTTTTGGTCATGTACCAACCTGCAGCAATTGCAGTACGGTTAATATCCGCTTTATAGGCAGGAGTTTCTCCAGCTGATGCCATATCAGCTTTTAACACATTGTATCGTCCACCAACATAAAACTGTTCATTTGCACCAAAACGTACTACTAAGTCGGTTACAAACTGATTTGCATCTCTAAGTTCGCTTTCACTTGTACTGCGTCCTTTTGCCTGTTCCAGAGTAGTAAATGATTCAAACGAAACGCCATCTGCAGGTGAATACTTTAAGAATAAGTTTCCCATCACAGCTTTTACCTTATCTCCGAAACCCGGACTAAATCTACCATTTGTATAAGCCGATGTTCCTGGTGCAACATGATACATAACTCCGTAATAATTTGAACCGGTACGGTCACCACTGAATAGAGTGTTTCTGTAAGATCCAGCAGTGTAGTAACCTGATCCGCTTACTCTAAGACGAAACTGGTCATTAATCTGCTTGTCAAAAGCCAGCTTTCCAATCAGAGCGGGATTCATCTTGCCATTAGAGTATCTGTTTGCAGCCAGAGTCGTATCAATCTTCTGTAATGAAGGATTAAGCTGTCCGTTAGTAATTGCACCCACAAGAGTGAAGTCTCCAAGATGAACGTCAACCTCTGCACCTATCTCTGTTGCAAATTCATCCATGATATGGTTTTCCATAAATGGATTGTAGAAAGTAAGACCACCATCTGAGCGACGAAAATGTGCATCTCCATAATTAACATCAAACTGACCTACTTTAATTGTAGTAACTTCCATAATATCATCAACAAAATCCCAGGGGAGGAAAGGCATTTTTTCTAATTGCAGAAAACCACCTTTTACCCATGTTTCGTTATGGTGGCGAGATGCCAGGTAAAGTTCAAAATTCAGGTAAATTCCATCTGACAGATTAGACTGAATAAATAGGTTTGCCTGTGGTAACCCAAAGTTATTAGTCAGAGGGACCAGTGTAAGGTCATTATCACTCACATATTCTCCATGTGCGTTGCTGTGATCAAGTGTAGAGTAGGGAAGTGTAAGTGCACCACCTATCTTCACATTCAAACCTTTAAATTCTGTATCTGTCTTAGGTGTTTCAAAAATGTTAATACCATCCTTGTTAGTTGGACGTAATTGAGCAAAAGCAATGCAGGTAGTTAATAAAGCAACTACAGCCAGGAGACTTCTTTTTTTCATATTCATTTAATGTTTTAATTAGATTTTTTTATTATTTATTTTGTGTGTAAGCTGTTGTGTCGAAGTCAACTGCGGCTCCTTCAAAGGTCACTTTGTAATTAACTGTAACCTGATCCTTAGTTTTCATAGTGCCTAACATTGCTGTGGGTGGCTTCATACCATAATCGCTCATCTTTATCGGTAGTGAACCTTCAAATGTATAAACTCCCGGACTTGCAGTTTTTCCATCTGCTTTTAGTGTAACCTTTTTGGTGGCACCGCTAAAACTAAGATTCCCTGTGATTGTTACAGCAATATTATCTCCTGTAACCTGAATTGAATTTAATTCGGTCATGTTGAATAAGATTGTCGGATTCTTAGGTTCATTAAAAGCTTCATGAGTTTTCTTGTCCATCAGATTTTCTCCACTGATAAGAGACTTTACAGGAATCTCCACTGTGAGTGTTTCAGGGCGATTGTTTGCAATTGTCATTTTGCCATTTACTTTAGTCGCATTAATCTTAAAATCGTGATTAACATTTGTCTCTCCGTTAATAGTAACGGTTGAAGATTTAATAGAAAGTGTTTGTGCCTGAGCAATTACTACTGTTGCCATGAACATTAGTAAAAATAAAGATCTGGTTAGGCCATTTGATAAAATCGTCTTCATAATTAAGTGTAAAATAGTTTAGTAATTAGTAATATTTTAATCCTATAGAATTGCTGTGATTAGTAAATACAGTTGACCTCCAAGAGATTCAAAGTATTCTTAAAATATTTGTATATAGTGATTTTTAAATTAGTTATACTTTTATGCTATAGTTTTAGTAGGATGAATAGACAAAAAAAATCTAAACGCATATTGCACAATCCTCTTTGGTTTCCTGCATAATCTGTTCCAGATTACTATCAGAAAGGATCTTTACAAATTGTTTGTGAAAATGTTTCCAGTACAAATTTGCTTTACAACACAACGATGTGCGTTCACAGAATGATTCATCTGAGATACATTGTACAACCATCACAGGCTCAAATGCAGTATAGATATCCAGCATTGTGATCTCAGAAGCCGGCTTTGCAAGAACGTAACCACTCCCTCTTCCTCCTACATTTCTAATCAAGCCTTTTAGTTTAAGAGCGCCGATGATGTAGTCCAGGTATTTGACTGAAATTTGCTGTTTATCAGCGATATCCTTCTGAAGGATACCCTCATTGTGCTGACAGTCGGCAATTTCAATCATTGTCCGTAGTCCATACCTTATTTTAGTGTTTACTTTCATCCTATTTAAAACAATAAACAAAAATAGTAGATTAATATTCAAATATAAATATAAGAATGAAAATTAACAATATTATAGGTTAAATGTGATACTAATTTATTAAAACTTATGGTTGGTGCATTAATCTAAATTGAAATATAAAAGATAAAATGGTAATTTCATTACCGTTTCAACTTATGTAGTGAGAATCTGAATATAAATCCTATCAGGAGCAGTACAACTCCCTTAATAATAACATTAATTGGCAATGAAACAGACATAGTTAAACATCCGGTTAATCCCAATATTGGAATTACTTTGTTATATATTCGTTTTTCCGGCGATTGTTTCAGAGCTGCAATATTTGTTATACTGTAATACAACAATATACTAAAAGTAGCTGCTCTAACTATAAATTCAAAAGATCCGATAATAGTTAGCAATACAATAATTACTCCAGTAATTAAAATTCCTATGTGTGGAACATGGTATTTTTGATGTATTCTTTTAAATATTGCAGGTAAATCATTTCTTCTTCCCATGGCCAGCATCATTCTGCTTATGCCTAATATTTGAGACAACAATACACCTAACATTGCTGTTGAAGCTCCAATAGTTACAATGGTACTAATTAACGGAGTAGATAGGGAATTTGCAACTATCTGTAAAGGTGACTTACTGTCAGCCATTTTTTCTGTACCAATAACCCCAACAGCGATTAAAGAAACAGAAATATAAAGTGTGATAGCTAAAACTATAGTTATTATAACTGCCTTTGGAATAGTTTTCTTTGGATCCCGAACTTCCTCAGCAAGTGTGGCAATTCTGGCATAACCAGTATATGCAAAAAAAAGTAAAGCTGAAGCTTCTGCAATTCCTGAAATGCCTAATGGAGCAAACGGAATAAAATTTTCTGTATTAATTGATGTGATTCCGCTAAAAATCAGGTATATAAGCGTTAGCAAAGTGATACTCACAATAGCCAGGTTTAATTTACCAACTTTTTTTATTCCGATGTAATTTGCAATTGTAAGTATTACTACAGCAATAATTGAATATTTTAATGGAGATAAAATCGGAACCAACTGGTAGAAATAGCTCCCAAATCCTATAGCTACAACACCAGCAGCTGTCAGTTTACTTATTAAAAACATCCAGCCTGCAGAAAAACCAAAAGCAGGATTTAAAAGTCTATAGCCATATTCATACGTTCCACCTGATTGCGGGTAAACAGCAGCCAGTTGTGCAGAACTTAAACCATTAAAAGCAGCAATCAGACCTGCGATAAATAGTCCAATTATAAAAGATGGACCAGCTACACCCGCCGCTACACCGGTTACAACAAAAATGCCGGCACCAATTATGGCCCCTAAACCAACGCCAACTGCGTCTTTTAATGTAAGTGCTCTAATTAGTTCTTTGGGTTCACCCATTTCATTATTTCAAAGTAACTGTCTTTCCTTCAGCAGCACTTTTCTTTGCGGCATCCAATATCTTTACAACAATTATATTATTCTCAAGCGATGAAAGGTCGGTGTTTTTCACTTTAATCTCCCCTTTTATTACGCTTGAGAAATAACTAAAAGGATCATTTGTCTCCAGTGGAAAATCAGTAATTTTCAGTTCCTGCTTAGGAGCAGAACGATTTAGCCTGAATTCAAGGTTATGTTGATCAGATGCTTCTACATAACCATCTTTTCCATAAATTGTTAAATCCTTTCTATCAACAGGCCAATTCCATGATCCCTGAATTATTGCCTGTGCATCAGGGTATGTTAGAATAATTGTAGCCTGGTCATCTACATTTGGATAGATGTCAGGTTTTATTGTCTGCAAAACTGAAGTAACCGTTTCAGGAATTTCATTTTGCATAATCCATGTCATAATATTTGCACCATAACATCCAAAATCAGTTACAGCTCCACCACCATTTAATACAGGATCAGTTAGCCAGGCAAGAAATTCAGGAGAACAACCAATTTCAACCGGACCTTTATGACCATCGTTGATCATAACCTTGTTAATCTCGCCAATTTCATTATTTGAAACAGCCATTTCAAAAGCTTTATAAATAGTCGGATACCAAGTTGTTTCGTAATTTGTTAAAAGATAAATATTGAATTCCCTGGCTAATCTCTTCATCTTTTCAGCATGTTCAGCACTTACAGCCAAAGGCTTCTCAACCATCACATGTATTCCTCTGGGAGCACAAACTTCAACTGTTTTCAAATGATCATAGATTGAATTAAAAGCAACTACCCCCTCTGGTTTAGTCTTTTCTACCATAGTTTGCAGATCATCATATACCATACTGAGATCAAATCCATATCTGTCAGCAAGCTCTTTAGCTCTCTTTTTATCTGACTCAGCAATCCCAACTATCTGTATGTCGCTACGTTTTTGATAATTGTTTAATATTCCATGTACGTGATCATGAGATAATCCATCAATTCCTATTCTTACAGGATCGAGCGATTGCGCACTGGATGGTTGAATGCAAAGAAGAGTAAATAAAATCAGAATTAGAGTAGTGATCTTCATGTTTTCTCTATTTTAATGTATTTATTAGTAAGATGGCGAAGATAATATTATTATTCCTTTTCCAAATTTTCTTTCATCTCTTTTAGAATATCATTCCATCCGGCAGTAAAGCTTGCTTTAGAGAAATACCTGCTATCTTCGTCGGTTATATTTTCGAGTCCTTCATGTTTTAATAAAACTTTAGTTGACTCACCTTCAGGCGTCAGTTCCCATGTGAGAGTAGAAATTCCCGGGCTGTAACCTGGATACTCCCATGTATGTTTCAATTTTTTATTTGGTATAACTTCAACAATTTTAAACAGATGACGAAAATCATGTACTCCTTCTTCATCAGTTATGGAGACAACAAAATCAAAAATCTCACCCTCTTTTGCTTCGAAATTTGATATGTTGAAATACCATTTTTTCATTTTCTCGGGGTGGGTTAGTGCCTCCCAAACTTTTTCGGCACTCCTTTTTATAGTAATTTCTTTTTTATACATAATGCATAAGTATTAATATGTAATTATATAATAATATTGCTCTATAGGTAAATCAATGTTTTAAAATCCTTTCAGGTGAAAAAAGTTGCTCATATTTACTGTTTCCGGATGTTATTATATCACAAATTACTATAGCTGCAACTGTACCTAAAATTATATCATCACCACCGTAACCTATTGCACAAAACACATTTTGATGATTTCCCGGCAAATATCCAATATATGGCAAACCATCTTTACTCTTATAAAGTTTTGTCTTCCATTTATATACAATTTCTTCTATATCAAAATATAGTTTAAGGTTTTTATAAAGTTTCTCAAAGCTTTTATTTGAGTTATTTAAGCTATCAGCTATATTATCTTCACCCCCTGCAATTAAAAAATCGTTTTCATCAAGAGTGTGAGATCTGTATGAATGGTGTGGCTCAAACATATCGTAAGCCATAGCTTCTGGGTAATATCCATTTTTAAGTTTTAGAGCCATGGCAAAACGAATATAAGGGTTGATATATTTGTTTAAAATACTATCACCTGGAGGTGTATTATTGGCATAAATCAGATATTTACAGTTTATAGGACCTTTGCTGGAGTCAGCAACGATAATTGTATTTTCATCAATACTAGAAGTAACCGAACAATTTTCTAAAAACATACCACCTGAATGTACAAACTCCTTGAGCAGTATTCTTAAATATCTTAATGGATGAAATTGTGCCTGATTGTGAATTTCAATAACTCTTACAGATGGTATTCTAAAAGGGTTTGTATTAGTCTCGATAGCATCAATTCCTACCAAATGATTTCCTTCGATTATATTTTGTAGTTCATCATCCTGTCTTTCATCTAATGAAAACAGATATCCATTTCTGATCGCATAATCACAGTAAATCTGGTAAATATTTATATTATCCTTAATAATATCACTTGCTTCCCTAGCAGCTTTTGCAAGTAATTTGCCTGAGTCGAGACCGTATGTTTTGATAACCTTATGATACGGTGTCTCAAAGTAGTTGTTTATGTGAGCTGTTGAACCTCCTGTTGAGCCATAACCCATGTTGCCGGCTTCAACCAAAATGCATTTAAACCCTTTTTTCTGAAGCATCAGTGCAGTTGTAATTCCTGTGATGCCCGCACCTACGATTAAAATATCGGAATCTGGTATCGAATTAATGTTTTCCTGACCGTAGTGTTTTACCTCGGTTTGCCAAATACTTTCTAAATGACCGCCTCTTTCCATAGAATTGCCGGATTAAGGAGTTACACACAGTTTTGTATGTTGTAAATTAAACCGCTTTAATATGGTTTTTGTTCAACATATGAGCAGTTTATAAGAGGTACAGATACTTGAAAGATTTGGTTCTATCAGAAAGTTTAAAGAATCTATACAACTTCACTTAAAGTGAAATATTCAGACTTATCAGCATAGATAAAGATGATTGAACCATCCTTTATTGTATTTATAATTGGTTTATTCAACTCCTGAGGCAGTGCAGGACAACCAAAACTTCGTCCTAGCCTACCAGTTGATCTGATGAAATCCTCACTGCAATAATCTGCTCCATGGATAACAACCGCACGTGGTCTGGCTTTATCATTTATTCCTTTTTCGAGACCGTCAAGTCTCAAAGAAAATCCGTTACCCCCATTATATGTTTCAGCAGTTCTGTAAAAACCAAGTGAACTTTTATAGGATCCACTTTTGTTTGAAAAAGATGTTGCAAAGTTATCGCCACTGTTTCTGCCATGAGCAACATATGATACAAACAGAACCTCTTTTCTGTTAAGATCCAGAACGTACAATCTTTTATCAGTAGAGGGTAAATTGTAATTGATTATAGTGAGCAGAGGATTATTATCCTTATTTAACTTTTTATAACCGGAATATGCTGATTCAAAGGCTTTAAAATCAATCAATCCTTCAAGATTCATTTGCTGAAATAATAGTTCAGTGTCATCAAACTGATACTTTTCAACTAAATATTCATATACGGGGATATCCTTTCCTATAGGGAAACTGAAAGCTGATATTATAGTAAATATAATAGAAATTAGAACTGTACGCATAGTTTAATTCGAGAAAATTGTTCCCAAATATACTATTTTTCATAAACTAAAATGTTAATCAATTACAACAACAACTGCCTCTTTCACAGTTATAAGGTCAAATACAAATTTCGCCTGCGATGAAGCAACTCTCACACACATATGTGAGCGTGGTGTTGTGCCAAGCGTATTGCTCCATTCAATTATCCTGGTTTGGGGTAATTGGGTAGGAACTCCATGAATGTAAGCTCCATTGGTAAATCGGGATGCATATGGAGCATATCCTGCAATTTCATTTGATCCATCTTTTGTGTAGAACATCTTCTCTTTTTGATCCTGTATTGCGAATATGCCAATTGGGGTTTCTGAAGCATATGGAGGCTTATGAACTCCGGTAGTTGCCGGATTCATACTTAGTATATTCCAGGTATTATCTCTTTTTTCTATAACAGAAATATTCTGATTAGTTACATCTACAGCAATAACTTGATTGATTTTAATGCTATCGCCCCAGTTTATCAAATAGCGGTTAGGAATAAGATATTCTCCATCAAATGAGACACCTTTTACTCTAATCATTTCTGTTGTATCATTATCTATAATTTTTGCTATCCAGCCATCTCTGCCATAACGTACAAGTACTGTATCTCCTTGAATACTGTAAAGAGGTACTGACTGGTATCGTTCTATACCATAATGATCTGATACTCTCCTGTATTCATTCCTTACAAAGTCTGGAACAGTTGGGGCTTCACCATTCATATTTTTGTAATTACTGAAAACCACAAACTTTTTTGAGTCGCTGTTTATGTTGATCTCATTTTCAATGTGAGCGATTTTTTCTTTTATTTTATTCCATTGAAAATATCTTATGGTATCCTCATATTCATACTGATCATCAAGTATATATTTCTCAAACTGAATCTCTTTAGTTAAATTGATGTCAGATGCAGATAATATCTTGACTGTTTCTACTACTTCAGTTATTGAGTCTGTAACTGATATAAAATCATCTATAATACCTTCAGAGTCATTTTTAAATTCATTACATGCGGTAAAAATCAGGAATGTGAACAGGTATAAAATTATTGAGGTAGTATCTATGCGAACAGAAAACAGTTTTCTCATACAACTGGTTTTGAAATTCTATTTGATTTTTAAAATTAAAACATGAATTTGTTTATAATGTTCATATAGATTGACACAACTTTTGCTGTTGCGAATATCTATAATAGCATCAGATATATTTGTTATAACAGATAAACTTATCTCCAACTAGAATCTTAACTGACTCTTATCTGGTTCTTATTTAGTTCTTATCTGGCTCTTATATTCGTTATATAATACAGGATTAATAAAGAGTTTGGTCAGACTAATTTTGGTGTCTGATTTGTATATAAAGCATAGAAAATGTTAATTAAACCGAAGTGTTGATCAGTGTCGCCATGGTGACAATTTTCACTCCCTGTAGTACCTAACTTTGTATTGCAAAAAAAATAGAGATTCGTATTAAGAATTAATTATTAAAGAAAGGATAAAATATGAAATCAGTTACTTTACAACTAGAAACACTTACCTGCCCATCTTGCATACAGAAGATAGAGGGTGCATTAAAGGGTCTTGATGGAATTGATCCGGAAAGCGTTAAAGTGATGTTTAATTCCAGCAAAGCAAAAGTAAATTATGATGAAGAAAAAGTGTCAATAGAAAAAATAGAAAAATCCATTTCCAGGTTAGGTTATAAAATAGAGAAATCTAAAGTTTAATCTGTTTATAAGCGCCAATTTATTAAATATCTGCGATATAACAAAGAGAAAAATCATGTTTTTGTTCATAAAATAAATAAATTTTTAATTATATCTTTGTTTTAATAGTTTTCTTGTATCACTCCAAAACAAACAGATATGAATAAGAAACTGGCGCTTTTTATAGTTATTACTTACGCAATATCGTGGGCCGCCTGGTTGCCAATACTTGACAAAATAGAGTCTAGTCCTTTTGAATCGGCACCTTTAGTTTTATTACTTTTTTTCATAGGAGCGTATAGTCCTACAATTACTGCAATTCTCTTAACAGCTGCCCTTGAAGGTAAAAGAGGAATAAAAGAGTTGTTTTCAAGGTTCAGACTAAAAAGTGTAAAAAAACGATGGATAATTATAAGTTTACTGGTAGGACCGTTCATATATAGCTTAGCATTTGTTTTATATGTACTTTTCGACGGTAGTATAGGAGATGTAAATTATGGACTTCTGCCATGGCTTCCGATTGTATTTATAGTACCAATAGTATTTGGCCCATTAGCAGAGGAAATTGGATGGAGAGGATATTTATTGCCTATTTTAAGTCCAAAATCTAAACCTATACAATCCAGTTTACTTGTTGGATTCATATGGGCATTATGGCATGCCCCACTATTTTTCGCAAAATCCGGAACAGCAATCAGTGGATTTACTATAACAATACCATTGGTTGTTCTCTTTTTTATAGCAGTTATAGCATCGAGTTTTATCTATACCTGGGCATATAACAACACGTTAGGTAATTTAAGCATTGCAATTTTCATACATTTAAGTATGAATTCCTCTGGAACAATTCGCGGTATGCTTTTCCCTGAAATGACATTGGAAGAATCTCTTCAATACTATATATATTACACAGCTGTGTTATGCTCTGTTATAATTATCGGTTTTATAATTTTAAGGAAAAAAGTATAAAAGCGAGGTGTTTTTTTTAATGTAATAATAAACTCAGATGTCTCTTATGTGACATATATAACCTTTTGCCATACCTAACTTTGCATATTAAATAATAGTAGTATGCAAAGTTTTATATTTAAAAATAAGAATCTCATTACCTTTTTGAGTGCTATCCTTATTACAACTGCTTTCATAAGTAAATGGACAGTTGATAATTTGTATCTGTTCACCTGGTCTCTGGTTATAGCCACTGTAATTGGTGCACTCCCAATTGCACTACAAGCTTATCAGGCTATTAGAATAAAGGTAGTAAGTATAGATGTACTGGTCACAATAGCGGTGATTGGAGCTTTTCTTATACAGAATTATGAAGAATCAGCAATTGTTACTTTCCTATTCCTTTTCGGTGCTTATCTTGAACAACGTACTTTAAAACATACCCGTTCTGCTATTAAAGAGCTTACCGATATGGCTCCTGAAAGTGCTTTAAAGATGATGGAGAATGGGGAATTTATTGAGATAGATGTGGATGATGTTAATGAGGGAGATCTGCTGCTTGTGAAAACTGGAGCAAAAGTTCCGGTAGACGGAAGAGTCATTTCCGGTGAAGGCTATATAAATGAAGCAAGTATAACAGGTGAATCATTACCCGTAGATAAAGAGAAGGATTCAATGGTTTATGCAGGTACAATTTTAGAAAATGGTACTCTTCAGATAGTTGCTGACAGAGTAGGTGAGGATACCACGTTTGGAAGGATCATTGATTTGGTTGAAGAGGCTCAGGATTCTAAGTCGCAAGTTGAAAAGTTTATTGATCGATTCTCTAAATATTACACACCTGTTGTACTTATTCTTGCATTCGTCGTGTGGATTATTACCAATAACATAGAGCTGGCTATAACCTTATTGGTACTGGGATGCCCGGGGGCATTAGTGATAGGTGTGCCTGTATCTAATGTTGCCGGAATTGGTAATGGTGCCCGTCACGGTGTACTGTTGAAGGGGAGTGAGGTTATCACCGAGTTTAGCAAGGTTAATAGCATGGTTTTTGATAAAACCGGTACTTTGACTGTTGGGGATCCTTCTGTCTCAGAAACGATATACTATACAGAAGATTCTGCCATGGTACTAAGCTATCTTGCCAGTATTGAGCGTGAGTCTGATCATCCACTGGCAAAAGCGATTCTCAATGAGTTAGGTGAAATAGAATTACATAATGTTGAGAATACAGAGGTAGTTAAGGGTGGGGGAATTGTAGCCAACATTAACGGACAAAGGATTGCAGTTGGCAATATATCACTAATGGAAAAAGAAGATGTCACTTTAAGTGATAATGTAATGGCAGATATTGACCGTTTGATAAAGAAAGGCAATTCGCTGGTTCTTACATCTGTTGATGGAAAACTAAAACTTTTGATAGGGATAAGAGATCAAATACGGTCTGGAGTTAAGAAAGAGCTTAGCAGACTTAAAAAGATGGGAGTTAAAAATCTTATTATGCTTTCAGGGGATAATCAGGGTGCAGTTGATGTGATTAGTCGTGAACTTGGTCTCTCCGAAGCATATGGAGATATGTTGCCCGAAGATAAATCAGCCTATATTAATAAGCTACAGTCTGAAGGTCAGATTGTTGCATTCATCGGAGACGGTGTTAATGATAGTCCCTCTCTCGCTTTAGCCAATGTAGGCATTGCCATGGGAAGCGGTACAGATGTTGCTATAGAAACTTCGGATCTGGTTTTAATGAATTCAGACTTTAGCAGACTAACTCATGCTCTAGGATTGACAAAAGCAACATCCAGGAATATGAAACAAAATATTGTTATCGCTCTTGGAGTAGTCTTGGTGTTATTTACCGGGTTATTGTTTAGTGGCTGGGTTAGCATGTCTGTAGGAATGCTTGTACATGAATTAAGTATATTGGTTGTAATACTGAATGGCATGAGACTGCTTGGGTATAAGTTGTAACTTGCTATTTTTTTATCTGCCTGTTTTTTAATATTTTTGTGTGAACTGTGAGGTCCCTCATACCTTCACGAAAATAATAGTGAATTCTTATGGAATTAGGTTATGAAGCCCGTTATTTTTAAATATTGTTTTAAGGTTATCAAGTTTCAATGATTTATGAAGAGAGTTAAAATAGGTTTGCGTATTCTGATTTTAATTGCAGGAATACTCTTAATTGGTAATGGTGTTGCACTAACAATTAGATCGGATCTTGGTACAAGTCCTATTTCTTCTATACCCTACGTATTAAATCTGATATTACCTAATATAACAGTGGGTACATTCGCCATTATTATAAATCTAATCATGGTGCTAATACAGGTGATAATCCTTAAGAAAAAATCAAGTATTAATCAGCTTGTTCAAATTCCATTACTCTTTCTACTGGGTTTTTCTATCGACTTGAATCTATATCTGACGCAGTCGTTAGATCCTAATAACTATATTCTACAGATCATTACGGTAATCTTAGGCTGTTTTATAATGGCATTTGGTATTTTTCTTGAATTGAAAGCTGATGTGGGTTATCTTCCCGGAGAAGGACTCACACTTGTAATTTCTGAAGCTTATGATATCAATTTCGGAAAGACTAAAGTTGCAATAGACACTTCGTTTGTTGTTATTTCTGTTATTTTGGCATTTACCTTTTATGGAAAACTGGAAGGAATACGCGAAGGAACAATATTGGCTGCACTGTTTGTGGGTACAATAGCTAATATATATCAAAAAAGAATACTTTTCCTTGATAAGATATTAAAACCCGAAAAAGCAATTGAGTACGTTACTCAACCATATATGATAACTGACAATTTTGTAATCACAATATCTCGTCAGTATGGAAGTGGGGGACATGCAGTTGGTGAAATAATTGCAAAAAAGCTAGGAGTTGGATTTTATGATAGTAAAATTATAGATCTTACTTCTATTGCGAGTGGCTTTACACCAGAGTATGTAGAAAAACATGAACAGAAACTACCTAATGGTTTGCTTGATAAATTATACAATAGTAATTACTCCTACATTAATGAGGTTATTCCTCCAAATG